>DATMMZ010000288.1:0-2033 GCA_035569455.1 Mycobacterium sp.
GGCTTTGTCGGGATCCAAGGACTCATCCAAGGACACGGAGAATTCGGAGTAGATGTATGCGTGAGACAGTCATCGTCGAGGCCGTACGCACACCGGTCGGGAAGCGCAACGGGGGGTTGTCCGGCATGCACGCCGCCGACCTTTCCGCGGTCGTCCTCAATGAACTGCTGGATCGCACCGGTATCGGTCCGGAGGTTGTCGACGACGTGATCTGGGGCTGCGTGTCCCAGGTCGGCGACCAGTCCAGCAACATCGGCCGCTACGCGGTGCTGGCCGCCGGGTGGCCCGAGAGCATCCCGGGTACCACCGTCAACCGAGCATGCGGTTCCAGCCAGCAGGCCCTCGACTTCGCGGTGCAGGCGGTGATGTCAGGCCAGCAAGATGTCGTCGTGGCCGGCGGCGTCGAGGTCATGAGCCGCGTTCCGCTCGGTGCGGCCAGGGCAACCGGGATGCCCTACGGTCCGAAAGTCCTTGCCCGCTACGATAATTTCTCCTTCAACCAGGGTCTGTCGGCGGAGATGATCGCCAAGAAGTGGGGATTGTCCCGCGGCCAGCTCGACGAATACTCGGTGCAGTCCCACGAGCGGGCCGCCGCGGCCCAGGACGCCGGCGCCTTCACCGACCAGATCGTCCCGGTGTTCACCTACGACGGAGCCCAAGAAAGCATCGTCACGGCTGACGAGGGCGTGCGCCGCGGGACCAGCGTGGAGAAGCTTGCCGCGCTCAAGCCCGCGTTTGTTGACGACGGTCTAATCCATGCGGGCAATTCCTCGCAAATCTCCGACGGCGCGGCCGCGCTGCTGGTGACTTCGTCGGAGATGGCGGTCGGGCTGGGGCTGACGCCCATGGTGCGGTATCGCGCCGGGGCGGTCACGGGGGCGGATCCGGTGCTGATGCTCACCGGACCGATTCCGGCGACCGAGAAAGTGCTGAGCAAGGCCGGGATCCCGCTGTCGGAAGTCGGTGCCTTCGAGGTGAACGAAGCCTTTGCGCCGGTGCCGCTGGCCTGGATCGCCGAGACCGGCGCCGATCCGCGTCGGGTTAACCCGCTTGGCGGCGCGATCGCGCTAGGCCACCCGCTGGGTGCGTCCGGTGCGGTGCTGATGACGCGCATGGTGCATCACATGCGCGATAACGGGATTCGTTACGGGCTGCAGACCATGTGCGAAGGTGGCGGCACTGCCAACGCCACCGTGGTCGAGCTCGTCAGCTAGCGCGCCGGCGAAAAGGTCTCACGTGAGACTCTTGTCACAGCGCCCAAACCAACCTACTGTGTGTTCATTAGGTTGGTTTGGCCCGACCAATCGATGAGGAGTCTGGTGCCCGAAGCACGGCGATACGACACGCTGCTCGCCAAGGGTGAGGACCGCAAGCAGCGGATCCTCGCGGTCGCGCAGCGCCTCCTGACGCGCAACGGCTGGCGCAACACGACACTCGCCCAGATCGCCGGCGAAGCTGGGGTCACCCCCGCGGGACTGCTGCACCACTTCGAATCCAAGGAGCAACTGCTCCACGCGGTGCTGGACGCGCGTGATCTCGATGACGACTCCCATGCCGACCGGTCCGGCGACCTTCTCGCCCAGATCGCTCAGGTCGCCGATCGCTTCAACCGGGCACCCGAACTGATGGGCACGTTCACCGTGCTGTTGGTCGAAAACATCCTTCCCGACGCTCCGCTGCACGACCGCATGCTGGCCAGGCATCGAGACGCGGTCGACATCGTCGCCGAGCTCATCCGCCGTGGTCAGGCGGACGGTCGGTATCGCACGGACCTAGACCCCGCCGTTAAGGCAGTAGAAATTCTCGCCTTCGTCCACGGAATGGAAACCACATGGTTGCTCGATCCTTCGATACCACTGACCGAGGTGTTCAAGCAGTACGCGGAGACACTGGCCCGGGACTTCACGCTGCCGAAGAAGACATGAGATACCGGCTCCACGTCGTCGCCGCCACCGTCGTTGACGTGGTGACATTCGCCGGCGGTTGGCTCTTCGACCGGGCGATGGCGGGATGGGACGTCACCGTGCTCCTCC
>DATMMZ010000289.1:0-10599 GCA_035569455.1 Mycobacterium sp.
TCGCAAGGCCCGCCACCGGTGAGCCACCGAAACCGACCGGGGCGGCGCCGCCGAATCCTGGCCAGCCTCCGGTGTCAGCTCCGACGGCACCCGGCGAACACCTACCGCCACCCCACTCGCATGCCTCGGCGCCGGGCCCGGCATCACCCGTCGGCGATCCCGGCGAGCCGGCGCCGCACGCGCCGCCGCATTCAATGCCGCCCGGCGATCACCCGCCCGGACCCGCGCCCCATAGCGCGGAACCCGGTGGCCACAGCCACCAAGGAATACCGCCGGATTCAGCCGTCGAATATCCTGACGCTGAGCCTAGAACGGCCATAAGCGGGCACGGTGCCTACTACGCCGAAGATGGTCATATGAGTGTGCCGCGAGGCACAACAATTACCGTATACGCGGAACATGGATCGTCCATCACCGACGAACTCGGCAATCTGATTGAGACCGGAGGCGATACGTCCCGCGTCTACTCACGCACATTCTATCCGGGCGAACAGATGCCGAATTATACGATTTACCCGCCGGACGGACTGACCATTATGGGTGCACCACAGACAGTGACGAATCCAACGCGTTTAACCGAGCTTATAAATGACGAGATGGGCAATGTCCACCTTGCAATCTGCCCATTCGACGAAACCTATCCGACGGGTATAGTTTATGATGTGCATGGTATGTTGGATGAATCGACAGGCGTCTTCACCCCGTATAGGAGGCGTGGATTTTGACGACGGATGACAACGACATCGAGAAACTTGTGGAGATCGCCGCTCAGGAGAATTCCCAGGTGGCCCGTCAACGTTTATTTCAGGCTATGCACCTCGTCGAGGTGTTCTTCCCCTGCACCATGGACGAGCATGACGGCAAGAAGGTCAGATCGACCCCGCTTGCCCGACTAACGGATGGCACACATGCCATGATGTTGTTTACGTCGAAATCGCATCCACATCTCTCGGAGCAAGAACACTTCGCTGGCGGCGCTTTCAAAGACGCTCTTGCCGCGGCACTCAAAATGCCCGAACTCGACTGGGCGATCCTATCCAATCGTGCTTCGCAGTGGGTGGCAATACCCAAACAAGAGATCCCCGCCATTCTTGACGCGAGTAATTCATTGGTGGCATCTAAGACCGATCCAGCGGCCGAGACGGTCGAGGATCTTATAACCCGCGCTGTTGGAACCGAGTCTGAGGAATTATTGCTACCGATCGGATCTGCATTGGGAGACCGCGAGCTGTTTCTGGAGTTGGCCGCCGGAGAAAGCGAAGACGGACAACCAATCATGAAGACTTTCCAGGTCGAACGGCTGCGGCACGTGGTGCGCACCTATACGACCCGAATCCGGCCGAGAATTCGGTATGGCGGTATTCGATGGGAAGGACTCAAAGAGATGATCAGGGTAGCGCCCGAAATCAGTGGCGTCCAGATCGTCAACGACGCAGATGACTGGGTCGTGTTCGATCGTGAATCGCTGGGATTCGGAGCAAGCGAGGAACCTGAATAGAACCTTGTGCGGATGCACGGCCCGGGCGGGGCATCACGAGGCCAGACCAGGCAGGTAAACCTGGCTGACACGTGTGCCGGTTAGTGTTGTTACGGGCCATCGGGCGGCACAGCGATCTAGGAGATTTCTGATGACTTCCTCTGAACCCGACGGCGCAGACCGCACCGGTCGCGTTGACGTGGAGTCGCTGGCCGACAACGCCAGCGCCGCCCGTGCGCTTGAGGGACTGCGGGAAACCGCCGCTTCCGAGGACCGTCCGCAGCCGCCGATCGACTTGACCGCCGCTGCATTCTTCGACGTGGATAACACGCTGGTGCAGGGCTCGTCGGCGGTGCATTTCGGCCGCGGGCTGGCAGCCCGAAACTATTTCACCTACCGCGACGTGATCGGATTCATTTACGCGCAGGCCAAGTTTCAGTTCCTCGGCAAGGAAAACAGCGATGACGTCGCCGCCGGGCGGCGCAAAGCACTGGCGTTCATCGAGGGCCGCTCGGTCGCGCAGCTGATAGCTCTGGGTGAGGAGATCTACGACGAGATCATCGCCGACAAAATTTGGGCCGGCACCCGCGAGCTCACACAGATGCATCTCGATGCCGGCCAGCAGGTGTGGCTGATCACCGCCACGCCGTATGAGCTTGCGGCCACCATCGCGCGCCGCCTCGGGCTGACGGGTGCGCTGGGGACCGTCGCCGAGTCGGCCGACGGGGTGTTCACCGGCAGGCTGGTCGGCGAGATTCTGCACGGCACCGGCAAAGCCCACGCGGTGCGGTCGCTGGCAATCCGTGAGGGGCTCAATCTAAAACGCTGCACCGCGTATTCCGACAGCTTTAACGACGTTCCGATGCTGTCGCTGGTGGGTACCGCCGTCGCCATCAACCCCGACGCTCGCCTGCGCAGCCTGGCACGCGAACGCGGGTGGGAGATCCGCGACTTTCGGACCGCTCGCAAGGCCGCCCGGATCGGGGTGCCCTCGGCCCTGGCGCTGGGTGCGGCGGGCGGCGCGCTGGCGGCATTGGCGTCGCGGCGGCAATCACGCTGATATGCTGCGCCGCTGAGTACATATACGAGCAGAGAGCAAAGCGGCATGACAGTCCCCCAAGAAGCCGAAGGACTTCTCGGCAAGCATTACCGAGCACCGGACTACTTCCAGGTCGGACGCGAGAAGATCCGGGAGTTCGCGCTGGCGATCAAAGACGACCACCCGACGCACTACAGCGAGACGGACGCCGCCAACGCCGGTTACCCCGCAACGGTGGCCCCGCTGACGTTCCTGGCTATCGCCGGGCGGCGGGTACAGCTGGAGATCTTCACCAAGTTCAGCATCCCGATCAACATCGCCCGGGTCTTCCATCGTGACCAGAAGTTCTTGTTCCATCGGCCGATCCTGGCCAACGACAAGTTGTACTTCGACACCTATCTCGACAATGTCATCGAGTCGCACGGAACGGTGATCGCCGAGATCCGCAGCGAAGTCACAGACGCCGAAGGTAGACCCATAGTCACGAGTATCGTCACTATGCTGGGGGAAGCGGCCCACCACGAGGCAGAAACCGCCGCCACCGTCGCCGCAATTGCGTCCATCTAGTGGGGAAAGTAGGGTCCGATCAATGACGTCCGAGGGTGACACGGGTGGCACCCAGTTAAAGCCGCCGGTTGAAGCAGTCCGATCCCACTACGACCGATCCAACGAGTTCTTCAAGCTGTGGCTTGACCCTTCGATGACCTACAGCTGCGCTTACTTCGAAGAACGTCCGGGCATGACCCTGGAAGAAGCCCAGTACGCGAAGCGCAAGCTGGCGCTGGACAAGCTCAACCTCGAGCCCGGCATGACGCTGCTCGACATCGGCTGCGGCTGGGGCTCAACCATGCGGCATGCGGTCGCCGAGTACGACGTCAACGTAATCGGCCTGACGCTGAGCGAGAATCAGTACGCCCACGACATCCAGAAGTTCGCCGAGATGGACAGCCCCCGCCGCAAAGAGGTGCGAATCCAGGGCTGGGAACAATTCGAGGAGCCGGTCGACCGCATCGTGTCCCTCGGGGCGTTCGAGCACTTCGCCGACGGAGCGGGCGACGCTGGATACGAGCGCTACGGCGTCTTCTTCAAGAAGTTCTACAACTTGTTGCCCGACGACGGCAGGATGCTGCTGCACTCGATCGTGGTGCCCACCGCCGAGGAGGGCAAGGAACTCGGCTTGAAGACGACGATGACCCTGCTGCGGTTCATCAGATTCATCTTGACCGAGATCTACCCCGGCGGAAAGTTGCCCCAGATCAACCAGGTCGACCAATACTCGACCGACGCGGGTTTCAAGATCGAGCGCCACCACAAGATCGGGCCGAACTACGTTCCGACGTTGACCGCCTGGGCCGACGCGCTGGAAGCGAACAAGGAAAAGGCGATCGAGCTGCAGGGCCAAGAGGTCTACGACACCTACATGCACTACCTGCGTGGTTGCTCGGACCTGTTCCGCGACGGCTACACGAACGTCTGCCAGTTCACCCTGGTCAAGTAGCGAAAAACTCAGCCGAAGAAGATGTTCCGGCGCCCCGCCAGCAGCCGGTACAGCGTTTGCTGGATCGTTTCACGCACCTGATCGGTCAGCTCGAAAGTCACCATCGGGTCCTCGGCGTCGCCGGCGGCGTAGTCGGCGGTGGAGATCGGCTCACCGAACGCGATGCGCCACTTCGACGGCAGCGGCACCAGACCCGCGGGGCCGGCCAATGGGAACAGCGGCGTGATCGGGAAGTAGGGCAGGCCGAACAGCCGCGCCAGCAATTTGACATCGGTCAGCATCGGGTAGATCTCTTCGGAGCCGATGATCGAGCACGGAATGATCGGCGCCTTCGTGCGTAGCGCCGCCGTGACAAAGCCGCCGCGCCCGAACCTCTGCAACCGATACCGGTCCTCGAAGCGCTTGCCCAGGCCCTTGTAGCCCTCGGGGAACACGGCGGTGAGCTCGCCAGAGGCGAGCAGCCGCTGAGCGTCCGTCGTGCAGGCCATCGTGTGGCCGGCCTTACGCGCAGCTTCACCGATCACGGGCAGGTCAAACACCATATCGGCGGCCAGCAGCCGTAGGTCGCGCCCGGCCGGATGCTCGTCGTGAACCGCGACCGACAGCATCAACCCGTCGAACGGCAAAACTCCGGCGTGATTGGCCACCAAAAGCGCGGCGCCATTACTCGGCAAGTTCTCGATACCGCTGACTTCGGCCCGGAACCAGGACTTGAAGAAGAACCTCAGCAAAGGCCGAACGATCGCATTGTTGAAGTGCGGATCGAACCCGAACTCGTCGACGCTGTAGTCGCCAGTGAGACGTTGGCGGAGGAATCCGGCAACGGCGGCGACGCGCTGAGCAAGCTCGTTGAGTGGTGCCTCGGCTGACCCCGACATGCCGGCGGTACCCGCCAAACGCCGGTGCTCATCGATTTCGCGGACTACCGCGGCGATCTGTTCAGCGGATGCGCGGCCGTTCGGATCAGAGAGTAACGAGGGATGCTGACGGGATGTTTCTGCCCGTTGACCTGCTCTCCGACGCGCTGCTACCCGGCCCCGATTGGTGTGCAGTGGAATGACATTCGCTCTGGTCTCACCCGCCACGATATCTACCTGACCCCACCCCATGGAATTGGATTTCGGCTGCCCCAGCGCTGGGCAATCGCTATAGCGCGACCCTCCAAGGAGCGTACCCGATGCGGGTCGATTATGGGAGTCAAGCCGTGACCACGCACGTAGTCATCGAACGCCTCGGCCGTCTTCCATTTGGGCTGGTAGCCGAGGTCTGAGCGCATCCTCGTCGTGTCCATTACTCGGCCATAACTCAAATAATCAAACTGATCGCGAGTGATCTCGTTGTAGTGATTAGCCCGCCTCAGCGAATCAAGAACCCAGACGCCAAAGCCGGGGACTGGCACTGGAATTCGGCCGGCTCGCCGGATCGCCTGGGACAGCATCATGATGCCGTCGGCGCCGATGTTGAAGGTGCCGGCCTTGGCGGCCATCGCCGCGCGCTCCAGCGCGCCCAGCGCATCCTGCTCGTGCAGCAACTGCAGCCGGGCATCACGGCCGAACATCGTCGGGACCAACGGCCCGGCCAGATAACGCGACAGCGTGGTGTCCATCGCAGGGCCAATCATGTTGGCCAGCCTCAGAATCGTCACCGCAATATCGGGCCGGCGACGACCCAACCCGCGCGCATAACCCTCGATATCGAGACTGTCCTTTGCGAAACCATCGCGGAACGGTCGACGACTACTGCTGTCCTCGGTGAACATCACCGGATCGTGGGCACTCGACCCATAGACCTCAGAGGTCGACTTCAGCACGACGCGGCGCACCGAGGGCGCCTTCTGACAGGCGGCGAAGAGTTGCATCGCGCCCATCACATTGATTTCCTTCAGCGCCGCGCTGCCGCCGGACCGCGGCGCATACGACGCCGCCGCCGCATGCACCACCGTGTCGACGTCGCCATTACGAATTACCTTGGCTATAAACGGATTACGAATATCAGCGCGAACGAACTCGGCCCGACCCATCCGGCGGAGCATGTCTTTGCTCGGCGCGATGGCGTCAACCGCGACGACCCTGTTGATGAGCGGGTTCTGTGCGAGCCGAGCAGTCAGGTAGCCGCCCAGAAACCGGCACGCGCCGGTAACCAGCACAACTTTGGGGTAATGCAGGGTGTCGCTCGTCCCGGCGCCGTCATGACCGCTCGACGAATCCACCTGAACAGCCTAGCGGCAAGGGAGATACAGCGGCGTTACAGCGGGGTGACGGTCCGCGCAGGCGGGACTTACTTGCCAAGTTTTCTGCGCTGCACGCGGGTGCGGCGTAGCAGCTTGCGGTGCTTCTTCTTTGACATGCGCTTGCGCCGCTTCTTGATGACTGAACCCATGAACTCCGCTATCTGACCCGTGACCGCTTCTCAACGACTACAAAAGGACTACCAAAGGACCCCGCCACTCTACCCGGCGGGCCGCGCACAACACCAAACCGGCGCCGCTTTACCGCCGCTTGACGACCAAGCCACACTTCAGCGACCGACGTGGCCGCGGCTGTGATCTAGTGGCGCTGGGCCAGTTTTAGAGCTAGCCCGCGTCGAAGTACGACGTCTCCAGCATGTCGTGGACCGCCTTGGCATGCACCCGGAAGGAGCGCCCAACCCGAACCGCGGGCAGCTCACCGTTGTGCACCAGCCGGTACACCGTCATCTTGGAGACCCGCATCAGCGCAGCCACCTCGGCGACGGTGAGAAATTGTGTCCTTGCCTGCTGGCCATCGACGGAAACGGTGTCCCGCGCCTTACCAGCGGAATCACGCGCCGATGGCCCGTTCGTAGACGTCATCGCAACCCAATCCTGTCAGGCACGCGCAATGCCAGCGGCTTCCCCTCCGCTGGCACCCACACGTGCATACAAAGAGGAGAATAGCGGGACTAGTGGGGTTACTGGTACTGGTGGGGGATAATCATTTCAAAATTCTTGAATTATTCCGATGTAATTCTTAGCTGCTCAGAGCGGGTTTTGGCAGCTTGAACCGCCGCGTCGACGGCCACCCGCAGGCCGCCGCGCTCAAGTTCGCGCAGCGCGGCAGCGGTCGTACCGCCGGGCGAGGTGATCGTGGCTCGCAGCTGCGCGGCCGTCGCCTCCGCCCGCATCCCCAGCGCCTCACCTTCGGCCGACCGGCGGTCCTGATTCATCCGTTCCAGCAGCATTGCCGCTGATCCGGCCATGGTTTGTGCGGTGAGGTCGGCGGCCACCTGACGGCTCAGACCCGCCGCGACGCCGGCGTCCACCAGGGCCTCGACCATCAAGAAGAAATATGCCGGCCCCGAACCGGACAGCGCGGTCACTGCGTCCATTTGCGTCTCGGGAACGGTGAGCACCCCGCCGACCGCGTCGAACAGGGCCGAGACCTCCTCGAGCTGCTGCGGCGTGACAAAACGCCCCTTGGCCAGCGCCGTAACCCCAGCGCCCACTAGTGCCGCCGCGTTCGGCATCGCCCGGATCACGGGCGTGCCGGCCGGCAGTTTGGACTCGAAGTACGTGATCGTGATGCCGGCGGCCACGGTCACGAAAACCTGCTCAGCGCTGTCGTTCTCGGCGTCGGCGGCCGCATGGGCCAGGCCTCCTACCACGGACTCGACGTCGGCAGGCTTCACCGCGACCACGATGAACGTCGCGTTGTCCACCGCATCGGTCACCGATGACGTCACCAACACGGCATACGTGTCGGCCAAGTAGCTGGCGCGGTCCGGCATCCGTTCGGCTACCACCAGGTCTTTGACCTGCCGCCCAGCCCGCAGCAGCCCCGACAGCAATGCCTCGCCGATGCTGCCGCCACCGATGATCGCGATTCTTGCCATGCCGCAAAGCATCGCAGACAGCGCGGCGCGACGGTGCTCTTGGGCGGTCTACCGGGCGGGAGGCACCATCGCCAGCTGGCGCGACTGCGCCACGATGCGGCCCATCTGGTCGACGACGAGGTGGTCCTCGTCGAACCAGTCCTGCCCGATTTCCAGGCAGGTGCACATCACTCGCAGCCAGCCGTCGGCGGGCAAACCCCGAAGGAAGGCTATGAGCTGGATGGTCGGTGCCCAGCCCATGCGGTCCACCGCGAAGGTCACCGGCGCCGATAAATCGCCGCACATGAGGGCGAACAGCGCGTCGGGGGCGACGCCGCGTGGGCGCGCCCACATCTGGATCACCGGCGGCCGACCGGCCCGCCGGTCCGGGACGGGGGCGAGCGTCGACATCACCGGTCGGACGTCGCACCCTTCGCCCAGATGCACCAGGCCGGCCAGCGGGTGACCCGGCCCGATCGGCGCGATATCGCCCGGCGGTTCCGGCGGCATCAAATCCAGGACCGGGTTCGCGCTCAGCAGCGGCGCGGCCCCATGCTCGGGCTCGCCGAGGTTGACCACGGCGTGTACCGCGGTGCGGTCACCCTGGGTCAGCTCGACATCGACCACGCTGATCCGGCGGCCCCGCTTGCGGATCAACGTGGCCAGTCGCATCGGCCCCGGATCGGGCGCCCACAGGAAGCTTGCCGACACCGAGACCGGCTGGAGGACCGGCTCAAGTCCGTCCGATTGCCCGCCGCCGCACGCGGTGCGGGCGGCGTTGGCGCACAGCGCCAGCATCGCGCCGCCGTGCACCTTGGGCCCGATGGTCCAATGCTTGTTCAGCTCGCCCGCAAACACCCCTGGCTCGACCTCGTGCAGCGTCATCGCGGCGGTGAATAACGCGTTCATCGTTGCTGGGAGTCTTCCGGGCTATCAGCGCAGCAAGTGCGTGCGGGCGAACTGCAACGATTCGGCCAGCATGGCTTCACGGTCGTTGGCTGAACCCGCGCTTGATGTGGACACCTCAAGAATGACGTGGCCGGCGAAATGGCCGGCAGCCAGCATCTGGCACACCTCGGCGGTGGGTTGCGTGCCACGGCCGGGCACCATGTGCTCGTCTGCGGGCAGTCCGCTGCCGTCACACAGGTGCAGATGCACCAGCCCCGAGCCCATCCGCCGCGCCATGTCCAGCGCGTCGGTGCCTGCGGTCGCGGTATGCGACAGGTCCAGCGTGTAGTGCGCGTGGTTGCCGTCGAGCGGGTCGTAGGACGGCGAGAACGCCGAAATCGCAGGCCCGGGGCCGCCGCCACGCCTGCGCATCCGTTCCCGTGACTGGTCGGCCCCGAAAAATCGGTCCGCCCGAAACGGGAACATGTTTTCCACAGCGACCATCACGTCGCTGGACGCTTCGAGGGTCAAAACCTGTTCGCCGAATCCCTCGGCATAGCGCCGTTGCCACCGGAAGGGCGGATGCACGACGACCGTCTGCGCGCCCAATTGTTCGGCCGCCTTCACGCTGCGCTCCAGCTTTGGAATCGGGTTGGAGCCCCACACCCGTTGCGAGATCAGCAGGCAGGGCGCGTGTACCGAGAGCACCGGCACGTGGTAATGCCGCGACAGCTTCTTGACGGCATCGATGTCCTGGCTGACCGACTCGCCCCACACCATCAGCTCCACCCCGTCGTAGCCGAGCCTGGCCGCGTACTCGAATGCGGCCTCGGCCCGTAACGGGTACACGGAGGCCGTCGACAAGCCGACTTTGATTGCTGGGCGCAATGGTCTGTGTGGTTCCGGGTTAGGTGGGCCTAGCCCGATTGCAACGACAGCGCCAACGGTCCCAGGGTGATCAGAGCCCCCACCGCAACCGCGATCAACGTGCTGGCGATGTCCTCGGTTTTACGGACTACCCGCACCCCGACCACCAGGCCAAGGATGACCAGCACCGATAGCACCAGGGCCACGATGCTGTTCCAGCGCCACAGCTGGTCGAAGGCGACGAACAGCCCGGCGCCGAACACGACGGCCAGGATCGACTGCAGGACCACCAAGCTGCCCCGCCACAGTCTTTCGAATCTGCTGGGCGACGGGCGAGCATCCTTGATTTTTGCCGCAAGGTCGAGGGGACCCCCCTCGCCGAGTTCCGCCCCCGCTGCCAGCGACTCCTCGCGTGCGGCGGCCCGTTCCTCGCTGCGCCGTCGCGCCAGCTCATCGGCGAGGGTCTGTCCGCCGAACAACGTCCCGTCCGAAGCCTGCAGATAGGAGCGCACGTACGCGGAATCCTCAGTCGCGGGTTCCGCCTCGCGCACTTCGGAGTCCATGACGTCCACCGGAATGTCTGCGTACTGGTCCACCGGATCGGGACTCATGCCCTCCGCATCGGATTCCGGCTTTAGCTCGGCATCGCTTCCGCCTGCGCGGCCCAAGGGCCGCGGGTAAGCACTGCGCTCCGGCCCCGACCCGCGTTGAGCTTGCGCCGGGGACTTAGGCCAGCGCGGCTCGGGTTCCGACCAGTAGAAGGGTTTGGCCTGGTCTTCGGCGACTTTGTCGGAGGCCGGCTCGACAACCCGGGCTCCCCCGTTGGCCCGATGGGCGTCAGCGGCCGACGGAGCCGGCTCGATCTCGTCGTCGTCGTCACGGATGACCGGAATGTCACCGGTCAGCTCGGCAACCGAGACGGCGTCGCTGTCGCCCCGCCGACGGCGCCGCCGTCGGGTGACTGCCGGGGCGCCAATCGTCCCGTTCCTGGCTAGCAATTCG
>DATMMZ010000290.1:0-15109 GCA_035569455.1 Mycobacterium sp.
GCGGATCGCCGAGCGGCCCACGATGGCGGCGATGCTGATCAAGGACTCGGTCAACGCCGCCTCTGACGCGATGGGGTTCACCGAGGCGTTGCGGCACGCGTTCCATGTTCACCAGTTGGGGCACGCGCACTGGGCGGCCCACAACGAGAACCGGTTCCCGGTCGGCCTGCCGCCCGATGTCGAGGACTGGCGCACGGCCAAGCCGACCAAGGTCGCGCGCCGCGATACGCCATAGCGCCGCCCGTGCCGACGGTGGGCACATCTGCCACCCGTTTCACTTCTAGAGAGGCTCGCGTGCAGCTTTCATTCCAAGACCGGACGTACCTGGTCACCGGCGGTGGCAGTGGGATAGGCAAGGGCGTGGCTTCCGGGCTGGTCGCCTCCGGGGCCTCCGTCATGATCATCGGCCGCAATCCAGATCGGTTGGCGGCGGCCGTCAAAGATATCGAAGTGCTCAGGGCCACCGGCGGCTCGATCCGCTTTGAACCCGCCGACATCACCAACGAGGAGGAGACTGCCCGCGCGGTCGACGCCGCGACGGCGTGGCACGGCCGGCTACACGGTGTGGTGCATAGCGCGGGCGGATCGGAGACCATCGGGCCGATCACCCAGATCGACTCGGCGGCATGGCGACGCACGGTCGACCTCAACGTCAACGGCACCATGTACGTGCTCAAGCACGCCGCCCGTGAGCTGGTGCGCGGCGGCGGCGGCTCGTTCGTCGGCATCTCGTCGATCGCGGCCAGCAACACCCACCGCTGGTTCGGCGCCTACGGGGTCTCTAAGTCGGCCGTCGACCACATGATGAAGCTGGCTGCCGACGAGCTCGGCCCGTCGTGGGTGCGGGTCAACAGCATCCGCCCCGGCCTCATCCGTACGGATCTGGTCGCGCCCGTGACAGAGTCGCCGGAGCTGAGTGCGGACTACCGCCTCTGCACGCCGCTGCCACGGGTGGGTGAGGTGGAGGACATCGCCAACCTGGCAATGTTTTTGCTCAGCGACGCGGCTAGCTATGTCACCGGACAGGTCATCAACGTCGACGGCGGGCTCATCTTGCGCCGCGGCCCGGACTACTCCGCGATGCTGGAACCGATGTTCGGCGCCGATGGGCTACGCGGGGTGGTGTGAGCCGGACGCGGAAGCGTTGCCGGCGTCGCGGTCGGCGAGCGCAGAGACCGCCGACCAATCTAGTTGCCCGCCACCGGTTGCCACCAGGGTGAGTAGGCGATCGCGCAGCAGGCTGGCGACCGGCAGCGGCACTTGCAGCTGTTGCGCGGCAGCGAGCACCAGCTCAATGTCCTTGAGTCCGAGGGTCGCCGCGAACCCGGCCGGCTCGAATTCCTGTCGCGCGATCAGCCCGCCATAGGTCTGATACACCGGAGCGGCGAACAACGTCGAGGTGAGGATGTCGACGTACTGCAGCCGGTCGACGCCGGCCTTGGTGACCAGCGCGACGGCCTCCCCGACCGACTCGATGGCGGACGCGATCAGGAAGTTGCCGCTCAGCTTCACCAGGTTGGCGGTGTGTGGCTGTTCGGACACCACAAAGGTACGCTGGCCGATCGCGTCGAACAGCGGGACCAGCGGTTGCAAAACTTGAGGGTCCCCCGCGGCGATGACGAAAAGCTTTGCGGCAGAGGCTGCTTCGGGCCTGCCGAACACCGGCGCCGCGACATACTGCTGACCGGCTTCGGCATGCGCGGCCGCCAAGCGCTGGGACATCGCGACACTGATGGTGCTCGACGAGACATGCGTCGCGCCCTGTCCCAGCGACGCCACGATGCCCTGCTCACCACCCGGGTCGCCGAACGTCACGTTCTCGACGGCCTGGTCGTTGGCCAGCATCGTGAACACCACCGCACCGCTGCAGGCTTCGGCGATGCTCCGCGCCGCAGTCGCGCCCTGCTGGACAAGGGCCTCGGCTTTGGCCGGGGAGCGGTTGTAGACGGTGATGTGATGACCCGCATTCAGCAGGTTTGCAGCCATGCCGCGGCCCATGTTCCCCAGGCCGATGAATCCGATCTCCATGGCATTCACTCTTCCTTATTTAGGGCCTTATTCGGACCGCTACTTGCGATGATGAGCAGATGAAGCGACTCGAAGGCAAGCGGATCCTGGTGACCGGCGCCGCATCGGGCATCGGCCAGGCCACCGTGCTGCGCCTGCTGGACGAGGGTGCCACCGTGGTGGGCGCCGACATCGCGGCGGACGGCCTGGACAAGACCCGGGCGCGCGCAGGCGAGGCCGCGACGGGTGACCGGCTGACAACCTTGGAGATGAACGTCGCCGATGAGGACTCGGTCATCGATGGCGTGTGCCTGGCCGTCGAGACGCTCGGCGGCCTAGATTCGTTGGTCAACGCGGCCGGCATATTGCGGGCCGAACACACTCACCAGACCAGCACCGAGCTGTGGAATCAGATCATCGCCGTCAACCTGACCGGCACCTTCCTGGTGGTGCGCGAAGCGCTGCCGGCGCTACTGGCGAACTCGCGCAGTGCGATCGTCAACTTCAGCTCCACATCGGCCGCCTTCGCCCATCCGTACATGGCCGCCTACGCCGCGAGCAAGGGCGGCATCCAGTCCTTCACGCATTCGCTGGCCCTCGAATACGCGAAGGACGGTCTGCGTGCGGCGTGCGTGGCGCCCGGCAGCATCAAGTCCGGGATCACCGACGCCACCGGGGGATACATTCCCAAAGACGCTGACTGGTCGTTGTTCCCCAGGCTGATGCCAATCCTGCCCACGACTGTCGAATCCAGCGGCGCCGGGATGGCCGAGCCCACTGCGATCGCCGGCGTCATCGCCATGCTGGTGTCTGAGGACGGCGCCTGGATCACTGGCACCGAGATCCGCATAGACGGGGGAACGCACGCCTAATTAACCGAGGTTAATTAACGCACGGGACCCCGCCGCCATCGATGGGCTTCCCCTGATCCGGGCTCGGGTAGGTGCTGGTGGTGTCGTACCCGTAGCGACCGGACTTGGTGGTCGTTGTCGTCGTCGTGGTGGTGGTCGTGGTCTCGTCTGTCGTGGATTCGTCCACGGCCGGCAAGGAGTAGGTGGTATCCACGGTCACTCGGATGTGTCCGGGCTGGATGGTGGGATCGGGTTGCTTTGGCGCGTCGAGGCCGAGCAGGGTGGCCACGTTGTGTGCGTCGGCGTCGGCGCCGGCGCCGTACTGGATCGTGCTGGCGGACGGTTCGCCGGAGTTGCGGTCACGGACCTGACCCATGGTGTAGCCGCGTTTTTTCAGCGCGCGGGACACCTCGCTGGCGAGCCCGCTCAAGCTGCCGGAGTTGACCACATCGACGACGGTGTCCGGGCTGGGTTTGGCGGCCGTGGTGGTGGTCGGCGTTGCCGGTGGGGCCGCGCCGATCGCCGTCGCCACCTCGGCCTTGATCGCGGCCGGGTCGATGATGTTGACGTCCTGACCGTCGATGTTGTCGTACCGCACCACGGGCAGCGTCCGGAACTCGATGTTACCGCCGGCCAGCGCTCCCAGTCGTTGGATCAGGTCATCGTCCCAACCCGACGACAGCACGACATCTTTGCGCGCCACAGCCATCAGGCTTCTGAGCTTGTTCAGATCGGTGAAGGTGCCCGAATCCTGAAGTTCCCGCATGACCGATGACAGGAACGCCTGCTGCCGGTGGGTGCGGTCCAGGTCTCCGTTTTCCAGGCCATGACGCTGCCGGACAAACGACAGCGCCTGCGAAGCATCCAGCCGCTGACGGCCGGCCGGGAAATCGGCACCGGAATACGAGTCGTAGACGGCGTGGTTCAGGCACACGTCCACACCGCCCAAGGTCTGGGCCAAATCGTAGAAACCGGCCAAATTGACCTCGGCGAAGTAGTCGATCGGGACCCCGGTCAGGCTTCGTACCGCGCGCAAGGTCGCCGCGCGGCCCGCTTCGCGGCCCCGGGTCTCGAGTTCTCTCTGGCTGCTCGCACCCTGGTTGGCGAGCTTCTGCGCGACGTATTGCTTGGTCAGCCCGTACGCCTCTTTGATCTTGATGTGGTTGTATCCCGGAACGCCGGTGAAGGGCACCCAATCATCGCGGGGGATCGAAAAGGCGACCACCTTGCCGTCGCCCCCGACGTGCACCAATATCAGTGTGTTGGTGTTGTAGCCGCCGTCATCTGAATCGCCCGCGTGTAGATGCTTCAAGATCGACCACGGCAGGTCGTTGCCGTCCTGGTCTTTGCGCGAGTCGAGCCCGATGAGCAGGATGTTCATGGTGTTGCCGCTGGATCGCGGATCGTCCGGGCTCAGGGCGTCTGAAACGGTGATGCCTCCCAGCGCACCGTGAGCCACCCAATATCCGGCTCCGGTCAGCAGTACCGCCACCACCGATGCCAGCGCCATGAAGCCGCGCGCCACCCCCTTACGGAGGCGCGACGGCTGAGGAGCGGCGCGATGACGATGATGAGCGCCGCCGGAGCGCACCATCACATACCTCGACCAATATCCAGCGCACCACCAGGTACCGCAATGGCGGTGTGCGGTGATGTCGCTTTTAGCATGACGTCAAGTATGCGGTAGCTCGGTGTTAAGCCCCCAATCTGAGAGCCCATTTGTGGGCAGGCTCACCTGCGTGATCAGGCCAGGTTCGCAGCGAGAAAATTCGTGCTACCTGCATGTTCTGACTACAATTCGCAAAATTCGCAAGCTCCCGAGCGTGATCTCGGGAGGAATCTCAAGAGATGCCTGGATCTTACGGTCGCGTTGCAGTTCAGCCCAGATCTGTTACGGCTGAAGTTCAGCAATACGGGTACTCGATGTGCCACCGGCCGTTCACCCAGTCGGCGCGAAATTGGCCGCCCAGTCGTGGATCGGCATCATTGACTCTTCCGGTGCCCCCGAGGTTTGGCGTGAAGCCGGGGGAATCCCAGATGACGCCCAGGGGGTGGGGTGTTACGTCTGGAGTGCAACCCTTCTGCTTCGCAACATAGCCGTCAGTGATGCGCTGCTCCGCGGTCGTTTGATCACCGGTATCCGGATCGGGTGGCGCTGGCTGCTTGGGGCACGGGGCGTTGGTGCACATGTTTTCGCTCGCAGTGACGAGCACCAAATTATTGACGGGTGAGGGCGGCGTCTTTGCGGCGGCGCCACAGGTCAGCACCGCTGCAGCGACAAAACCTGCTAGGGCAGCGGCACCGACCGGCCCGGCAACTCCGCTGATGCGCCTGCGCATGTTCCCTCCCGGGATTCGGGCCGAATGTTCGCGACTCGATCAGTTTGACCCGTGGCGGCGCATCCCGCAGCTGAGCTAGTGGGCTTTCTCCAGATCCTCGCCCGACTGGTAGTAAAAACGGATGTTCGAGCCCGTGATGATTTCAATGAGGTAGACGCCGAGCGGTTCAACCTCGTAGTAGTAGTGAACGTTGCCCTGCGCATCGACCGCGGTAGCACACGAATAGCCCGGCGCGCCGCACCTCGCCTTGATCGGTATGGCGAGCGCGGCGATCACCAACGCGACGGCGATCCCGACCGCAAGCGGGACTCTCTTCGACGCGTAGCTCGTTTGCGCGGGATGCATCATTGTTGGCAGTGTATGCGGCTCACTCGGCGGTCGTGCGGAGGACCTGCGCGAGAACTCCGCGAGTCTGGAGGTGACTCGGCATGACCAGCGCCACAACGGGTTACGACGTCATTGTGGTCGGTTTGGGTGGTATGGGAAGTGCCGCCGCCTTCCATCTGGCAGCAAGGGGATGCCGGGTGCTCGGCCTGGAGCAGCACCAGCCCGCCCACGACAAGGGATCCAGCCACGGCGGATCCCGGATCATCCGCCAGACCTATTTCGAAGACCCTGGTTATGTTCCGCTGCTGCTGCGAGCCTACGAGCTGTGGGAGAAGCTGGCCGCTGACGCGCGGCGCGATGTCTATCGGCTGACCGGAGGTCTTTTCATCGGGCCGCCGGACTGCGTGACCGTGTCGGGTAGCCTGCGTGCCAGCCGTCAATGGGATTTACCGCACGAGGTGCTCGACGGCGCGGAGATCACCGCCCGGTTCCCGAACTTCACGCCCCAGCCTGGAGATATCGCGCTCTACGAAGCCAAATCCGGGTTCGCGCGTCCGGAGCTCACGGTGCGCGCACATCTGGAACTCGCCGACAAGGCCGGGGCCACACTGCAATTCGGCGAGCCAGTGCTGGACTGGAACCAGGCCGCCGACGGGCTGCGCGTCACCACCGGCCGCGGGTCTTACTTTGCGGAGCACTTGGTGATCTGCCCCGGCCCGTGGGCCCCGCAGCTGCTGGGTCAGTTCGACGTCCCAATCACGGTGGAACGTCAGGTGATGTACTGGCTGGACCCGATCGGCGGCGTCTCCGGGTTCGAGGACCATCCCATCTTCATCAAGGAGTATGCCTCAGGCATACATACATACGGCTTTCCACCAATCGACGGACCGCGTGGCGGTGTGAAAGTCGGCTTCGCGCGCAACGGGACCTCCTGCACGCCAGAAACCATCGACCGAGTGGTGCACACACACGAGATCAGCGCGATAACAGCGCGGATCGGTGAGTTATTGCCTGCGCTGGCCGGCAGGTGCCTGCGCGCGGCGACGTGCATGTACTCCAACACACCGGACCGGAATTTCGTGGTCGGGCGACACCCGCAGTGCGCCGACGTCATCGTGGCGTGCGGATTCTCCGGGCACGGCTTCAAATTCGTTCCGGTGATCGGTGAGATTCTTGCCGACCTGGTCATCGATCGGGGCACCGACCATCCGATCTCGTTGTTCGACCCACAGCGGTTTATGACGGGATGACCACCGACCGAGTGGTCGGTCTGCGGCGAGGGGCTGCGGTTGCTTCGCCGACGGCGGTAGGTTTCTCAGCTATGGCGACCGTAAACCGGGACGGCGCACCATCGCCGCGTAGGCGCGTCGAGGTACTCGGCAACATCGGGCCCAACTGGTTGATCACGGCCGCAGGGCTTCTCGAAGCCACCGCACACCTCCTCAAGACGCCGCCGAGCGCCGCGCCGGTCAAAGCGAGCAAGGAGCGGGTGTCCTAGACGGTCATCGGCGGCCTGGCTTGGCGGCCGCGATCAGTATGAGTGCCAAGGCGATCGCTCCCACGACGACCAAGGGGTGCCACCACTGCGCGCCGAGCCAATAGACGTGCGCGCCGATCCAACCGGGATTCTTCTCGGTACCGAACAGCAATTCGCGTACGACGGGTGCCGCGAGCGAAAACACCGCCCCGACAAGGGTTACCGACAGGAATGCGAAAAGCAGCCTGTTGGAGAACTGCCAGGTTCCCAGGACGACGAGATACGCACCGGTCCCCGCCATGATCAGGCCCGTGACTCCGAAGAGCGTTGTGCTTTGAATCGCGGCGGCAGTGCCCAAAACGAGTAACGCGGCCCCGGCGGCGATCGACCACGTGGCAATGCCTTTGGTCAACGACGCCACTCGATATCCGCCGAGCGCCAGTGTCCGCAACGTGACCACCGGTGGCTTAAGGACACCAGGCAGTTGGCGGACGGAACCCGCCGCGGCAGACGCGGTCGCAGTGGCCTTCGTGATGGTCTGGGCCATCAATGGTGAGCCCTTGTCGCTCGCGAATGTCTCACCCGCGACGGGATCCTCGTTCAAGAGAGCGTATTTGGCGGGACCTGGGCTCGCGGCCAGCACCTTCTTGGCCCAGGTTCGGGAATTAGTTGGACTCCAGTCTGGCTTTTGTCCGGGCTCAGGGTTGATCACCGTGTCAGCCAGCCCGTCCAATTCCTCGTCGAGGACTTGTTGCTGCCACGCTTGTGCCAGCCACAGCGACGTAAGCGGAATGCTGGTCGGTATTGCCTTGGACGGGTCGTCGAGGAATCCAAGCTCGTCGAGCACCTTGGACTCGGTCAGGCACTGGTCCGACCCGCCGCCAGAGGCTGGCAAATGGTAGCCCATACTCGGAAAGTCGGGTGCCCCAAGTTCTTTGAGTCTGCGGAAGAACCACTGCGCTCCAGTCTCGGACGCGCCGGCATCCGCACGTGCCTGGACCACCCGCAGCACACGTCGCGGGTCCAGCAGGGCGTGGACGAGCCATCCTGCGCCGTCAAGCCGGCCCCACATCCAGTCATTGGCGCGCCACGACCGTTTGTAGAAGGCGCCGAAATGGTGAAACTGCATGCCGGTCAGCTTCTGCTGGGCCGTCTGCCAGTCAGGTGCCAGCAGGCTGCGCGTATCGGCGCTCACCTGCAGGAGTTCCAAGGACTGCTCGATGTCGGCCTCGGCCGGAAGCATCGCCCGCTGCGTGGTGGCCATGTCGAACAATTTCGTCGTCATGGTCCGCGAATCTGCTTGCAAACCAAGGTAGTTGAGGTACGTATTCAGCTGACTGGCTGCCGTATGATCCTTCCCGAGCAGCGAATCGGATTGCGCGCCAGCGGCGAACGATGCGTTGGCGGCAAGTCGCCTCAAGGTCTCGTAGCCGCCCACAAAGACCCCGCCTAAGCTGTCCCAGGCCTCGTCTGGCACCGTGCACTGTCTGAGATAGTCCCGCGCCAGCTGGGCGGCGGCGTTCTCAAGTGGCCCTCGACGGACTGTGGGGTTGGTGCACACATTGCGAACGAGTTCACCGAGATCGAATGGTACGGGCGGTGGGCAGGCCTGGTGGATTCCTTTGATCAGTTCCGCCAACTCAGCGATATCGGCTTCGGACGTCGCCAGCTGGTATGCCGCCTGAACGACGCTGAGCGCAAACACTTTTGCGAGGTCAAACGCCGGTTGCCCGTAGCGAGCAAGGTCGGCCGGACCCTCGGGCAGCGGCTGGTCGGGTGGTTGCGACCAACGACTCAGTATCGACTCTTTGATCTTTTGCCGGCACGCCTTCTCCGCGTCGCCGCCGACGGCGAGCTCGGGTTCCCAGTTCTTGGGAATGCTTGCGGTTGATGTGCCCGACTCCGGCGGCCAGGTGCTGAGTTGGCGCAGCAGAGCGCTGGTGAGGGCCTGAGCCTGTTTGGTTGCCTCGTGCGTCCCGTAGTCCGTCAACAGCGATGGCGTGAGAAGCCGCGTGCCCGAGGGCAGCGTCGCCGCGATCTCTGCCAGACGCAGTCTGGTGTTCGTCCGCGCTTCCATGCGGTCCTGATGGACCCTGATGGCACGCAGGTCCGCCGCGATCGACTGAGTCGTGACTGCGGCCAGATCTTTGAGGAGCCCGTCGACGAGCCCGAGTGGCTGGTCGACGTTGTCCGCTGGAGCCTCTTGCACCAGGTCGGGGGCTGGTCCGGAGGACGGTACGACGAAGAGCAGGACCCGGCGGACCGGCCGTCGGGCGGGACGGTCAAAGACGCGCTTGAGCAGCACGTCGATGGGCTGGTTGTCGAGCAGGCCGCCATCGGCGACCCAGTGCGGGCGGGTGATGTTGGTGAAGGGCGCCATCGCTGGTCGAGCCGGCACGTCCCCCTTCTCGGGCGTCCCTTCCGTGAAGGGAACGAAGGAGGGCTCGAACGCCGCGGGGAACGACGCGGAGCTGCGCGCGGCCAACGCCAGCGCAGAGACGGTGCCCTTCTTAACGAGCTCGGTTTCGGTGAAGGTGAACAGACCGCGCCGATCGACGTCCTGGACGAGGGTGCCGAACGAGTCGGTGAATCTGCTTGTCTCGCCGGTGAGAAGCGTGGTCGTGATGTACACGGTGGTCGATGGGATGCGAGGACCCCCCGGAAACGCCGCGGGCGGAAACGGCCCGGTCTCGAGTTTGGGAATCTGTTTTGCCAATTCGGCGAACATGCGTTCGTCGCCGTACAAGAGGGACGGCGTGCTCTTGTCTCGCGGATCTCTCAGGAGGTCGGTCAAAGCCCCGAGATCCAGCCATAGGTCACGAAGCCCGCCGAGGTCGGACCCCGAGACTCGCGATGACGCAAGCAAAGCCGCGTTGATGCCACCAGCACTTGTGCCAGAAAGGATGTCGACGTCGACGACCACGTCGAGCAGGTCGATGAGTTCTGCGTAGAGCCGCAGCGATGCGACCGACTCCTTGCTGAGCGGGCTGCTGGTTGGAAAGGTTCCTCCCGCCCTGCGCCACTGTGAAGCCTGCGCTAGCAAGTTGATTTCCCGTGCTACGCCGGCCATCCAGATCGCGAGGCTGACGCCGCCGGTCATGGTCGTGGCGAGCCGGAGTTCCTGTGTCAACTCGGTGACCGGTGACGGCTGGTTGAATGTCATCACGCGACTAACCTTGCCACGATCCCAGCAACCTTTATGTCGGAACCGACGAGAACGGAGCAGGGTGGTCACGCACCATGGAGCCTTCACGTTTGATTGCGACTCAGCCAGCGTCGCGGACGGTGTGGGCAAAGCGGGTGTGCCGGCCCCCCGTGCGGGTGCTGGTTACACTGCCCTGACTGGGATGAGAAGGAAGCCTAATGCCGAGGAGCGGCGGCGCGATCTGTGCGATGCCGCCATCGAGCTGTTGGCCGAAGACGGAGCACGTGGTCTGACGCACCTGCGGGTTGATCGCCGCGCAAGGGTGGCCGACGGTAGCACCTCGTTCTACTTCCAGGCCCGCTCTGCCCTGTTGCGTGGCGCGACCGACCGGGTGGTACAGCTCGACGTGGCCGATTTCACGGCGGCGATGAACCAGGCCAAGCGGCGCGGGGCGACAAGGCCGAATCGTCACCCGCAAGCGGGAGGTGCCCCAGCTATCGCAATTGGCTGAGCAGGCCATGCGTACCGCCGTCGAACCGGAGCGGTCGCGTGCACGTGCCCGGTTCGAGCTGCTGATGGTCGCTGCCCGCGATCCTGAATTGTCCGCGGTATTCCAGAGCCTGATGGACCAATTCGTCGCGATCAGCGAAGAAGCCGTTGCCCAATTGCAGCCGGCGGACCGCCCTCCCGATCGGGAGCTGATCGGAGAGCAGGCATCTGCTGTCGTCACGTTCCTCGGCGGATTTCTCTTCCAGTTGGCCAACGGCTTGGCCCGACTCGACAACGCCGAACAGCTCGAAGGTTACTTGCACGCCGTGATCGCCGGGGTAGCCGCAGAGCACCCTCGGCTCCGTCGTGCCGGCGGCGGCCCTTGTTGAGTCACTGCGTTACTCGGGCCCGACCAGAACCCGTCCGCGCACTCCGGCGCCGCGCACGAGGTCGAATGCCTCGGCGATCCGGCTCAGTCCAAGCACAGGTCCCACAATCGGGGCCGGGTCGACGGCGCCGCTGCCGAACGCGGCGATAACCTCCCGGAACTCATCGGGGGTGTAGCAGACCGAGAACCGAATACTGAGCTCCTTGAGCAGCGCGGTCACGGGTTCGATGGGTGTCGGCTCGGCGCATGCACCGGAAATGACGATGCGTCCCTGCGGGCGTACCGACGCCTGGCATTCCTGTAGAAGTTCTGGACGCCCAACGCATTCCAGCGCTGCGTCGTATGCGTCGGCGTCGGCGCCCACGGCCGAGGCGCGCACATCGGTTGCTCCCACGGCAACGGCCGACTCGCGCCGCTGTGCGTCCGGGTCGACGGCGGTGACACGCTGGGCTCCCATTGCCCGCGCCCACGCGATGGTGGTCAGACCCACGCCGCCCGCACCGACAACGAGCACGTCCTCGCCGGGACTGACTCGCGCGCTGTGCACACCGTGCAGCCCGACCGCGAACGGTTCGACCAAAGCCGGGTAGGTGTCGGGCATTTCGCTAGGCAGTGCGAATGCATGCCGGGCGGGCACGACAGCGAATTCTGCGAAGCCGCCCCCGTCGGGTCCCATCCCGATGTAGCGACACTGTGCGCAGTGAGACACCGAGCCTGCTGCGCAGTACCGACACCTGCCGCAGGAAACGACGGGCAAGACAGCAACATTGGTGCCTTCGCGCCAGCCGCCGGCATCCGACCCGACCGCGGCGATCTCACCCCCAAGCTCATGGCCCATGACCACGCCGGCAGGCATGAAGGGCTGCGCCTTGATGTCAGACCCGCATACACCGCATGCCGCGACACGGATCACCAACTCGTCGGGTCCTGGTGTCGGATCGGCGATTTCGACGACATCAAAGCCGTGCTGTTCTGTTGTCACCGCTGCTTTCATCGCTTAGATCCCTTCAAGTTCGATGTCGAAGGCCGATAAATAGTCGGCGAAGACGGGTTCGAGGTCGGCTCGGGTGACGCCGGTCCCGTCCAGTGAGTACGGCTGAACCCCGAAGCGGCCCTGCGGATTTCGTTGGAGCCAATCGAGCATCGACTGCTCTGTTGACGGCGTCAGTTTGTCGCCGGCCCAGTCGTACAGCGAGCGCATGACGCCGATGGGGTCGCGCATCAGAGCCGAATAGTGCAGGTCGAAGAACCGGTCGTCACCGATGCGTTCGCGCGCTTGCATCGGCCGGGTGACGTGTGCGCGCAACTGGCGCATCACATTCGACACGACATCGGCGGTGTCGACTTCACAGCCGAGCACCGCCCGAGACAGGTAGTTCAACCGCAGAAACGATGCGGTGGCCTTGAACGGATCGCGGTGCGCCCACACGATGCGCACGTCGGGAAACGTCGCCAACAGCGCCTCGATGTGCACCGCATGAGACGGCATCTTGAGCGACCAGGTGCCTGGCGCGCGAGACTGCAGCAATTGCAACACCGCCCGCTGGTAGGCATAGGCGCTCGTCATGTCGGTCTCCAGTAGCCAATCCGCGTAGGCCGAGTTGGGCATGAACGCCTCCCATAGGTAGGCCTTGAAATCCTGGTTCTGGACGAATACGCACTCGGTTGGTCCGTCGGCCTCATCCCAATGCACCATCGGGATGTTGGCCGCCTTGAGCCCCTCGGCAAGGATCTCGAGGTCCGCCTTCTTCTTCAGGCAACGTGGATCGGTTCGCAGCGTCTCGGGCGTCGAAGGGGGCACCGAGTCCTCGGCTTCCCATGTCAGTAGCGAGCGCCGTTGCGGGTCTTGGTCGAGCAGGTAGCTCGCCAGCGAGGTGCCTGTGCGCGGCAACCCGAGGATGACCAGCGGCCGTTTCACTCGCTCCGCGGAGACTTCGGGATGCTGCCTGAGATAGTCGACGATGCGCAGGCGATTCCACAGCGCGTCGATGAACTGGCCGTATACGAAGTCGCGGCCACCGGGATTGACTCCGGGCATGGATTCGACGCTGTCGACGAGCAAGTGCAGGCCCTCGCGCCACGAGTCATCGCCGAAATCGTCAAGCCCTGCCCGTTCGCAGGCGCGGGTGATGAGTTCGTTGGGTGTCGCCATGCTCAGTCAGACTATACGGCCGTAGAGAACAAATGTTAGGTTGTCGACTGAACCACTGCCGAGGAGGCCGACGCGATGGCGCAATCTCTAGATGCGCTGATCAAACAAGGTGAGGCCGATCAGGATGCCGTCGATGTTGGCGACGGGATCTTCATGTCCAAGAACATCGCCAACAGTTACCTGGTAACCACGGGCGAGGGCGACGTGCTGATCAACACCGGCACCGACTTCGAGGCGGCCGCCATCAAGGCGCGGTTCGCTCGGATGAGCAAGGGACCGCTGAGGGCTATCACGTTCACCCAGGGTCATCCCGTCCACGTGGGCGGGTGGGATCTATTCAACGCGGCCAGGGTAGAGACGATCGCCCAGGCCAACCACCGCGACGTGCGTGAGTATTGGCGACGCCTGCACCCGTTCTACTCCCGGCGCATCATGGCGCTGTGGGGTGCGTTCATGGACGTGGAGGCACTGGCGATGAAGCTGCCGCCGGAGCCGGTGCTCACCACCGCCTTCATCGACAGTCACACATTCGAACTCGGCGGTCGGCGGTTCGAGCTCTACTCGACACCGGGCGGCGAGACCACCGACGCACTGATGGTCTGGATGCCCGAGCAGCACACCGTCTTCATCGGTAACTTGTTGGGGCCGTTTTTCGGCCACGTTCCGAATCTGTACACCTTGCGGGGCGACAAGATTCGTAGCGCCATGGCCTTCATCCGCTCGGTCGACAGAGTCATCGCGCTAAGCCCGGAAACGCTGATCAATGGACACGACGTTTTCCGCGGCGCCGACGAGATACGGCACACCATGACCAAGGTGCGCGACGCTACCGCGTACCTGCGCGACCGGACTATCGATGGAATGAACGCCGGAAGCGACCTGTGGACGCTGATGCGCGAAGTCACGCTTCCGCGCGAGCTCGCACTGCCCCAGGTGCACGGCAAGGTGCCGTGGATCGTGCGGGCCATCTGGGAGGAGCACGTCGGGTGGTTCCGCTACGAGTCGACCACCGAGCTCTACGGCACCCCACCATCGGCGGTGTGGCAAGACATCGTCGAATTAACCGGCGGCACGGGGGCACTCACCGAACGCGCGCATGCCCACGTCGAGCAGGGCCGCGCGCTGCAGGCGCTGCACCTCATCGAAATGGTCCTTGCGCACGCACCGGAGGATCCCGCTGCCCTGCGCGTGAAACGCCTTGCGCTCGAATGGCTTCTGCAGAACAGCGGCCGCGAGAACTTCAGCGAGGTGCAGTGGCTTGAGCAGGCGATCAAGACCGCCATAACCGAGGAAAGCCAGTGAAGCCTGAGAATCTCTACCACAGCGGCATCGTCGTCGACGATCTCGACGCAACCCTGGACTGGTTCACCAAAGTGGCCGGCTACCGGTGGACGGACGTGGTCGAGGTGGATCAGGTCGCCCAAACCCCCAACGGCGAGGTGACCATACCGATGCGGATGGCGTACTCGGGCAACGCACCGCGAGTGGAGATCCTGCAGACCGTTCCGGGCACGATCTGGGTTCCAGCGGATTCGGGCGTACACCATTTGGGTTACTGGTCTGACGACGTCGAATCGGACCTGGCCACACTAGAAGCCAACGGCATGCGCGATGAAGTCAAGTCGTACAACCCGGACGGATCTGGCACGCTGCTGTGGGCGTACTGCAAGGGTCCTTCCGGACCGCGCATCGAGTTGGTGAGCCGGGCGATGGAACCGTTCATCGAATACTGGTGGTCGACGGCCGGCAGCGGGCCCGCCTGAGGCGAGGGGCCGTGGACTAGACAGCGGGTAGGTTGATCAGCGCTTCGAGCTTGTCATTGGCCTTGCACAGCGCGGATTTGACGATCCCGAGTAACCGCTCTCGTGCGCGCTGCCGCCCCAGCACCGGGGCGTACAGGCCACACATTAGGTTGAGCCGCGACGTTCCCAACC
>DATMMZ010000291.1:0-3469 GCA_035569455.1 Mycobacterium sp.
GGCGAGGCTGATCGGCGCTCCAGTCCCGAGCGCCTCGTGATAAGCCAGCAGCAATGCGTCGTAGCGCTCGCGACGATCCTGCGTCGGCAACGCGCAGCCGAGAAAGTACGACAAGTCGGTCATCGCCGGGCCCCAGGACACGGTCTGCCAATCGACTACCGTCAGCGCCCGGTCCGCTTCGGCGGTGCCGAACAACATGTTGTCCAGCCGATAGTCACCATGCATCAAGCCCTGGATTCGACCCTGCTCGGACTCCTGGGCAAGGTAGCCGTCGAAGGCCGCCACCAAGCGTTCGCACACCATGCGGTGCTCCGGCATGATCTGGTCGCCGTAGCGCTCGATGAAGCCCGCATACAGTGCGGTGATCATCGCCTGGTCGAGCACCGACTCGCGGTTGAGCCACGGCGCTTCGGCCAGGGACGTGTCGCCCAGCAGCGGGCCGTGCAGCCGACCTAGCTCGCCAACACCGAGCCGCGCCTGTTCGGTTGTGGCGCCGGCGATTTCGTCACCGACGACCGCGGGCCCGGCATCGCCGAGCAGCAGATCGAACACCCCGGTCAAGGTGTCGACCGCGGCGTGGTAGCACGGCGCTATCGGCCCGCCAAGGCGCGGCGCGATATCGCGATAGAAGCGGACTTCGCGCTCGTAGAGGCCCAGAGCCAATCCGGTCTGCCGGCTTACCGGATCGGTGGCGGCTACCTTCAACACCACCGAACGTGGCCCGCCTGCGCCAGCGTCGGCATAGGTCAGCCCCACGCGGTAGCACTCACTCATCTGGCCGGTGCCGATGCGCTCCACGGCGAAGTCGGCAACGGCTCCGCCTCCGATCTTCTCGGCCAGCCACGACGCGGTGAGGTCGTCGGGTCCTTCGATGACTTGCTCGGTGTTAGGGGCCATGAGGGTCAGCGTGCCAGTGAGAAGCCGTCCCATGCCATCCGGCGGTGCGCATGCGGGTCGTACTCGATCCGGCTCTTGCGGTCGAAGACCATCACGGCGCGGTCGGCGGGGGTGTAGGGCGGCCAGTCGTCGCCCGGCACCCCGGTGCGGCTGAAGGACCGCCAACGCCGTTGCAGCTGGTTGCTGACCCGCAGTGCGGCGCGCTGATCGGCCGCAGCGGTCAGCAATGCGCCGAACCTGGTGCGATAGACGTCGAAGACGGCAAGCAACTCGGTGGCATGGGTGGCTCCCAAACCCGACCAGCGCAGCGTCCGCGGAGCATAGTCGTACCGGTACAGATAGGTGGGCGCGTGGCTACCGTGGGCCTCGGCGATCTGCCAGGCCGCCGAGCTGAACGCGAAATCGCCGCCGAGCTGGATGCACGCCGACGACGCCGGGTAGTCCGGGTAGGCGGCGGTAATGCGTTCGCGAGCAGCCGGTTCCGTGTCGGCCAGCAGCTCTTCGACCATCGATTGGTTGGTCGGCAGCATTCCAAGGAAGCGGGTGAACAACCGGCCCTCTTCGGCGTTGGTGCCCACGATGAGCGGCACCCGATGTGCCCGACCGGACCGCATCGCCTCGACGGGGTCCATCGGCAGGCAGTCGTCGCCAATGACCGGACCAATTGGGAAGGCGCCCAACCTATCCTGCATGCCCTGCTCGATCAGACGGTGTTGCGTCGCCACCAGTTGAGCCGGGGATGCCTGCATCAGCGCGTTGGCGGCGTCCTGGCTGCGCACGCCGAGCAGGTCGGCGAACCGCGTCGCGAACTCGTCGGCAATCTCTTGCGTCCGCACCAGGCCCGACGCCGGGCTTTCCGAGATCGCCCGGGCGAACAGGCCTTCGGCGGCGGGCACCGCCAGCAACGTGGCCGTTATGCATGCACCCGCGCTTTCGCCGAAGATGGTGACATTGCCTGGATCACCGCCGAACTCCGCGATGTTGTCGCGAACCCACTGCAGTGCCAGCACCAGATCGCGCAGATACAAGTTGCTGTCGAGGGTGATATCCGGGGTTGACAGCGACGACAGGTCCACACATCCGAGCACGCCGAGCCGGTAGTTGACCGACACGTAGACGCAACCCCGGCGCGCCAGGGCGGCGCCGTCGTACAGCGGTGTTGCCGAGCTGCCCATGATGTACCCGCCGCCGTGGATGAAGACCATGACCGGCAGCGGTTCTTCACCGGGCTTTTCGGGTGCGACGACGTTGAGGGTGAGGCAGTCTTCGCTCATCGGCTGGTACTTGCCGACGCCGACCATGGTGTAGCGACGCAGTTGGGGCGCACAGTTGGTGAAGCCGTGGCAATGCCGCACCCCCGACCAAGGCTGGGCCGGCCGCGGCGCTCGGAATCGCAGCCGCCCCAGCGGTGCCTGGGCATATGGGATGGATCGCCAGCGGTTCACGCCGTCGCGCGTGAAGCCTTCGACGGTGCCGGTGGCCGTGTGCGCGCGGACGGTGCGCTCATGCATAACCCGACGGTAGCCGACACTACGTACGCAGGGCGCGCGTAGCGCATAAATCCGGTCTGTGGCGGCTAGCCTGACGGGATGCGGATCTCCGCCCTGGTTGCAGTGTCCTTGCTGGTCGCCGGATGCTCGCATGCGGGCGATGGCCGCTCGGGGCAGACGCAGACCACCACCCAAGCGTCTGGGACGACAACCACGGCCCCCTCGGGGAGCAAACAGCCACCGGCGTCGACCGCGCCGAATGCCGGGGCCGCGATCTCCGACGTCATCGCGTGGATCGAGGCAGGTCACCCGGCAGATCCAGGTCAGTATCACACCGCGACACACGAAGGAGCCACCACGTCACTCGGCAACGACATCGCATTCACTGCCCAGGCGAGCAAAGTCGATTGCATGACCGACTCCAAACACACCGGCGGCGCCCTGGCCTGTCTGGTCGACCTGACCAGTCCCCCGCCCCGGCCCGCGACGGCCTACGGCGAGTGGAAAGGCGGCTGGGTCGACTTCGACGGGACGAACCTGCAGGTCGGTTCGGCCCGCGGCGATCCGGGTCCGTTCATCAACGGCAACGGACCCGAGTTGACGAACGGGGACTCGCTGTCATTCAGTGACTACCGTTGCCGCGCCGATCAATCCGGCTTGTTCTGCGTGAACTACGCCCACCAGTCGGCGGCACGGTTCAGCACCGCCGGAATCGAGCCGTTCGGTTGCCTGCGGTCGGCGCCGCCACCCGATGGCGTCGGCATCGCGTTCAGCTGCTGAGGCCTAGTCGGGCCCCTTGGACATGATGGTTGCGAACAGCTCGCCCATCTCGTCAGCGGGTCCGGCCGGCACGGTGTAGCCGGCTTCGTCGCGGATCTCTTGGAGGTGATCGCGCACATCCTCGATGGACAGCGCGGGGCTGTAGAAACCCTTTGTGCGGCCGATGAAGAATCGCGCAACATGTCCGGCGCCCACGGTGTAGATCTCCCCGGAAACGGGACAATCCTGATGCGTCAGAAAGGCCACCACCGGGGCCACCAGGGCCGGGTCCAGCTTCTGAAGGTATTGGCCCACAAGGTCAT
>DATMMZ010000292.1:0-7561 GCA_035569455.1 Mycobacterium sp.
ATATAGGCAACCCAAGCGCGGAGCTGAGATGGGGACAGCCACGGGCTGTCACAAGCGGGTGAGCGGCGAGGACGCGGCATTTCACGGTCTTTCTGCTGGACGTTTCACCCTCATTATCACCGATCACGCCTATCGCCGTACACGATATACCCGTCCAACACGTCACTAGCCGAGCAGAGTAGACGCGTCGCTGAAAGCACAACCACTTATTGGTTTGTCGCTGTGCGTGCGTGTGGTCACGTGCCGATCAATCCCAGCGATTCATGATTTCGATTCGGTGCTACGTTGAGACCATGAGAACGATATTTTGGTGACGGTTCAAGCTCTCGAGACGTCGAATCGAGCACGGCAGCTGTCAACGGCGGCCGAAGATTGACGCCTTCGCGACTCCTACCGCATCAAAGACCGCGAGCACGACCAGCCAACGGCCGACAGGAGCGATCACTATGACTTTTGAAACCGACGCCCTGGGTGGGCGCCTCCCGCTCGTCGATCCCGCCGACTTCACTGGGGCGCAACGACAACTGTTTGACGCGGTGACGGCCACGCACCACGACGCTGGTTTTCGGATTACCACGCCGGACGGACGCCCCATCGGGCCGTTCAACGCATTTCTGTTGCGTCCGGAGGTGGCGTTGAAACTCTGGGAGTTCTCTTCGAGCGCCCAGAGCCAGACATCACTTTCGGCTCGGGTGCGCGAAGTCGTGATTTTGGCGGTGGGCGCCGTGTGGGATGCCCGATTCGAGCTCTACGCCCATTCGGCACTGGCGCACCAAGCCGGCTTGTCCACAGAGTCCATCACGGCACTCGTCAACGGTCAGCTACCCGACGACCTGGATGCCCACGAGAAGATCGCTTGCCGCGTCGCGCAGCAGTTATCGGCCGGCCATCGCATCGATGACGAGCTTTACCGTGAAGCCCAAAACGCCTTCGGTGCAACGGGATTGTTCGATATCGCCGCACTCATCGGCGTTTACCACTCGGTTTGTGCCATCCTGAATTTATTCGCGGTACCCGCCCCGGCCTGATAGGCGTGAAGGCCGCGTTGGTGAGCGCGGTGAGGGGTTAGGCCGTGCAGCAGGTCTGGTCGGGTAAACCCGCGTGGTGCGGTCGGTGTGGGGTTCGAACGATGTCAGCCGGTGACATCGCGCCCCAATGCGATGCGGGCGATGCTCCACAGCTGTACTTCATTTGCGCCCTCATAGATCTCGCCGACTTTGCTGTCACGCCAGATCGATTCGAGGTGGTTGATGCTTCCGTCGGCGGGCAGCTGGCGCACGAAGCCGTAAGCTCCGTGTACCTGAATCGCGTCGCGAGCAATGTCGACGGCGACCCGGCTGCCGGTCACCTTTGCCATCGCGGCCTCCGGCTCGGGTGCGTCGCGATCGTCGGACTTGCGGGCAGCCTTCTGATAAAGCGATCGAGCCGTCTCTAGTGCGATGGCATGTTCGGCGAAGCGGAACTGCCAGTGCTGAAAGGAGCCCAGCTTCGCGCCGAAGGCGCTGCGGCGACGCAGGTGAGCCACGGCGTGGTCGAAAGCACACTGGCCCATCCCGACGCCTATCGCGCCGATACCAGTTCGACCCAGCGACAGGGTCTTCAACGCGCTGGCAAGACCTCGTCCAGGCACCGCGATGACGTGTTCGTCGGGGACGAAGACGTCGGCGAACTCGACGTCGGACGTCAGCTGCAGGCGATTACCCATCTTGAGGTCCGGCTCGCTTACCGCGATGCCATCGGCGTGCATATCGACCAGCAACATCGCCTGCGCACCGTCGACAACGCAGAGCACAGTCATGATGTCAGCGACACAGGCGTTGGTGATCCAGCGTTTCCGGCCCGACAGCCGGAACCCGCCGGACACCGGCACGGCGGTTGTGCGCATCGCGGCGGCCGATAGGTCGGTGCTGGCGTCGGGTTCGCTGGTGGCGAAGGAGCCGACGATTTCGCCGCGCACCAGCCGTGGCAGAAACTCGTGGCGGATGGATGCGGGGGCGCCTTCGAGCGTCCGACCGACCAGCAACGCCTGAGCGTCGTAGAGCGCCGAGGCGACTGCTGGTGTGAAATAAGCCAATTCCTCTAGCACCGTCGCGGCGCCAAGCATCGGATACTGAAGAGCCCGGCCGCCGACGTCCGCGCTGAACGGGATCGCGTACAGCCCGGCGTCGGCCATCTGCCGCAGGATGTCGCGAGGGAAGACCGCTGATGACTCTTCAGCTGAATTCAGATCTGCGGCCCGCGGGGCCAGTACGCGCTCCGCGAACAATCTTGCCTCGTCTCGAATCTTCACCGTCTCAGCGGGCAGTAGGCAATCGTCGAACAGGCGAGCTGACGTGCGGGCTAGGCCATCCAGTGTGGACGAGGACGTGGCAGACAAGTGGGGTCCTTTCGCTGCTAGCCGTAGCACACCTGGTAAGTGCGCAAACTCGTTGGCGCCGATAATCTCTCGCCGTAGCTACCGGTGGGCGTAAAACTGACTGCCTGTCCGGTACCCTGCAGCACTATGATGCGTGTACACGCTCACGTCGGAGTTGGCCAATTCCGGTGCGTACGTGATCACATCGTTTTTCAAACGCGGATGATCAACTTGCCCGCGTTGTTACCTGAGTACAGCTCTTCGATGGATCCGCGCGCCTTGTCGATGCCTTCATGGATGTCTTCGCGATATGTGATGCGTCCCTCTCGTATCCAGCCGGCAAGGTCGCTGACCGCCTCGTCGAACCGCGGGATGTAGTCGGTGGTCAAAAAACCTTGCATGGTGGCGCGCTTGACCAGCAGGTGCCGCTCAGGCCTTGGTCCCTGATGCCAAGGCTCCCAAGTCGCATACGTTGCCGTCCCACAAATCGCGATGCGCGCATGCAGATTGATGTGACGTAACACGGCGTCGTGGATAGCTCCCGAGGTGTTGTCGAAGTAGGCGTCGATGCCATCGGGACAGTGGGTGACTAGAGCGGCGTCCAAATCGTCGGTGTGCTTGTAGTCAATGGCGGCGTCGTAGCCGAATTCTTCGACGCACTGGCGAACCTTGTCCGGTCCGCCGGCAATTCCTACTGTGCGACAACCCTTGATCTTCGCGATCTGGCCGACCGCCGATCCCACAGCACCGGCGGCGGTCGACACAACGACGGTCTCCCCCGCCACGGGATGCAGCACGTCGAGCAACCCAAAGTACGCTGTGAGCCCGTTCAGCCCCAGCACACCCAGCGATAGCGAGAGCGGCAGGTCACGCTCGCCAACCCTGCGCCATACCTGTGCCGGGGTCGCCGCGGCGTATTCCTGCCACCCAAACAGACCCATGACCTGATCGCCGACCGCGTAGGCGTCATTGCGTGACTCGATAATCACCCCGGCGGCAAAGGCGCGCATCGTGTCGCCGATCTCGATGCGTGTCTCGTAGTTGTAGCTGTCATTGATCCAGCCTCGCATCGCCGGATCAGCCGACAGAAACTGATTTTGGACCAGAAACCCGCCGTCCTCGATCGCCGGCACCGCGACCTCTCGCAACCCGAAATCGCTTGCTTGCGGGATGCCCGTGGGACGCGAGCGCAGCCACACCTGTCGATTTTGCGTGCTGCTCACAATGGTCTCCCTTCACGTCGTTGGCTGCCGCGCTGCGGGCGGCCCGCCGACCCAACTCCTCGTAGTAGCGACTTACGGCCTCAACATCGGGTACGCCCAATGCAATTGAGGCCAAAACCATGCAGGCTCACCGTCGACTCCTCTCAACAGACCTGCAGTCGCAGGCCGGCCGCTGCGCGAAGGCGCTGCGCCGAGTACGAGTAGGCGGCTAAAGCCTACAACCAATATCTCGATATAGCAATCAAATAACAATATTCCTAGCTGGAGCGGGTGTTCGTGCGGACCGTGAACCCCACCCAGCCCGTCGATGCGAACCGGGCCTAGCGTGAACCACCGAACAAGCCGGTCGGGCGCGCGGTGGGATGCCAATTTGGGGTCTGGGGACCGCTCTGTCAGCACGGATGACTGAGCAGAAACCGGCCACCTTTCGGGACCCGGGTCGGGCCTCGTATATTCGTGGCCAAACACCGCCACAAGCCGCCAAAGTATGACGAGACTTGGACTAAATATCGTTAAAATATTGACGTAGCGGCAGTGCAATGTTTGAGTGTGTGTCACACCACTACCTCGATGGATACGCAACCCCCAACGGGGTGGTGGTGGCCCAAATCGACTCGGTTCATACTCGGAGGCCCGTCATGGTCGATCCCATCGCGAACGGCGCTGACATCGAGATCCCCGTGCTTTTCGTGGGCGCAGGCCCGGCCCGACTGAGCTCGGGGGGCCGCACCGGGCTCGGGTTGCCGAGTTGGTGAACCTTCGGGCGACGTGATGATCATCGGTGTTCTTCTGGAGGCGCGACCCGGCGAAACCCGCGTGGCCGCGACGCCGACAACGGTTGCCCACCTGATCAAGCTCGGGTACGACGTCGTCGTCGACGCGGGTGCCGGGTCCGCGTCGTCGTTCTCCGACGAGATGTACGTCGGGGCGGGCGCCACGATCGGGGATGCCCGCAGGGCCGACATCGTTTTGGGTCTAAACGCGCCGTCGATCCCTCAGCGCGACGGGATGCGGGCTGGCGCAACGCTCGTCGGCATATTGTCGCCGGCCCTCGACCCGGATTTGTTGGCAGACCTCACCGAGCGCCGGCTCACGGCGCTGGCGATGGATGCGGTGCCCCGGATCTCGCGGGCGCAGTCGCTGGATGTGTTGTCCGCGATGGCCAACATCGCCGGCTACCGCGCGGTCATCGAGGCCGCCCACGTCTTCGGCAGGTTCTTCACCGGCCAGGTGACCGCCGCGGGGAAGGTACCGCCGGCCAAGGTCCTCGTCGTCGGCGCGGGTGTCGCCGGTCTGGCGGCGATCGGCGCGGCAGGCAGCCTAGGCGCCATCGTGCGCGCGACCGACCCTCGACCGGAGGTAGCCGATCAGGTCAAATCCCTTGGCGGGGAGTATTTATCGATCGAATCGCCCGAGGCGGAGGTATCGAGCACCGGCTACGCCAAGGAGATGAGCGACGACTACAAGATCCGCGAGGCGAAGCTGTACGCCGAGCAATGCCAGGACGTCGACATCGTCATCACCACCGCGCTGATCCCGGGCCGACCCGCCCCGCGGATCATCACCGCGGAGATGGTCGCGTCGATGAAGCCGGGCAGCGTGATCGTCGACATGGCCGCCCAAAACGGCGGCAACGTCGAGGGCACGGTCAAGGATCGGGCGGTGGTAACCGACGACGGTGTCACGATCATCGGCTACACCGACCTCGCGGGACGCCTGCCCGCCCAGGCGTCGCAGTTGTACGGCACGAACGTGGTGAATCTGCTGAAGCTGATGACCCCCGAGAAAGATGGGCAGCTCGTCCTGGATTTTGAGGACCCGGTTCAGCGGTCTATTACCGTCGCCCGCGACGGTGAAACCACCTGGCCCCCACCACCCGTACACGTCTCCGCCGCACCGGCGATCGCTCCGGCCGCTGCGCCGGTAATTGAGTCGCCGGTGAAACAGCCGATGTCGGCCCGACGCCGGCTCGGCCTGGTGCTCGTGGCCGCGGCCTTGCTGTTCGGTGTGGTCGCAATCTCGCCGGCCGCGCTGCAGGTGCATCTGACGGTCTTCGCGTTGGCGATCGTGATCGGCTACTACGTGATTGGGCACGTGCACCACGCGCTGCACACCCCGCTGATGTCGGTGACCAACGCGATCTCGGGAATCATCGTGGTCGGTGCGCTGCTTCAGATCGCCCACGCCGATCTCGCGATCGTCGTGATCTCCTGCGTCGCCATCCTCTTAGCCAGTATCAACGTTTTCGGCGGCTTCGCGGTGACGCGCCGCATGCTCGCCATGTTCTCCCGCAGCTGAACCCTGCCGTAGCTAATCGGAGCGAAATCCATGTTCACGGTCGAGACCGCCGCCTCCGCGGCGTACATCGTCGCGGCGCTGCTGTTCATCCTGGCATTGGCTGGGCTGTCAAAGCACGAAACATCCAAGGTCGGCAACACCTTCGGGATTTCCGGCATGGCCGTGGCACTGGTCGCGACTCTCGCCATGACGCTGGACCGACACATCTCGCCGCTGGGCCTGGCACTGCTGATAGGCGCGATGAGCGTCGGCGCCGCGATCGGCCTGTGGCGCGCCCGTGTGGTCGAGATGACCGGCATGCCCGAACTGATCGCGCTGCTGCACTCCTTCGTGGGTCTGGCCGCAGTCCTGGTCGGTTGGAACGGGTACCTGCTCGTCGAGGGACATCACGACGCGCATGAGGCGGCTACGCTCCGCGCCGACGGCATGCTCGGAATTCACTCGGCCGAGGTCATCATCGGAGTGTTCATCGGCGCGGTCACGTTCACCGGATCGATCGTGGCCAACCTCAAGCTGTCGGCGCGGATCAAGTCCAAACCAATGATGCTGCCGGGCAAGAACATTCTCAATGTCAGCGCGCTGGTTCTCTTTTTTGTGCTCACAGGATGGTTCGTGGCCGGCCCCCGGCTCTGGCTGCTCGTGGTTGTCACCGCGCTCGCTCTGCTCCTGGGCTGGCACCTGGTTGCCTCCATCGGAGGCGGCGACATGCCGGTAGTCGTGTCGATGCTCAACAGCTACTCAGGCTGGGCGGCGGCCGCCTCGGGCTTCTTGCTCGCAAATGACCTTCTGATCATCACCGGCGCCCTGGTCGGATCGTCGGGTGCGTACCTGTCCTACATCATGTGCAAGGCGATGAACCGGTCCTTCATCTCCGTCATCGCGGGCGGTTTCGGCATCGAAGCCGGGCCCTCGGACGACAAAGACTACGGTGAGCACCGTGAGATCTCCGCTGAGGGCGTTGCAGAGCTACTGGCCTCGGCCGACTCCGTGGTCATCACACCCGGCTACGGCATGGCCGTCGCGCAGGCACAGTACGGCGTCGCCGAACTCACCGGCAGGCTCCGTGAGCGCGGCGTCAACGTCCGCTTCGGCATCCACCCCGTCGCCGGCCGGCTTCCCGGCCACATGAACGTGCTGTTGGCCGAGGCCAGAGTTCCGTACGACATCGTGCTCGAAATGGACGAAATCAACGACGATTTCGACGACACCGACGTCGTGCTGGTCATCGGCGCCAACGACACCGTCAATCCCGCCGCAGCCGAGGATCCCGGCAGCCCCATCGCGGGCATGCCGGTCCTGACCGTCTGGGACGCCGACAACGTCGTCGTGTTCAAACGATCCATGGCGTCGGGCTACGCGGGTGTGCAGAATCCGCTGTTTTTCCGACAGAACTCCGCGATGCTCTTCGGCGACGCCAAAGACCGGGTCGAGGACATTCTCCGGGCCCTCTGACCGCGGCTGCGATGCCCTGACCGGCAGCCGTCCCGTACTACAGGAGCCGAAGTTGACTACCGAGTTCACACGCCACGATCTGGCCAAATCCCCTAGCAGCGCAGGCGAACCCGACCGGGTTCGGGTGATCCGGGAGGGTGTGGCGTCGTATCTGCCTGATATTGATCCCGAGGAGACCTCGGAGTGGTTGGAGTCTTTCGATGAGTTGTTGGAGCGTTCGGGGCCGTCGCGG
>DATMMZ010000293.1:0-2617 GCA_035569455.1 Mycobacterium sp.
GTTGTCCCCGGCCGGGATCACGGTGCCGAAATACTGCTTGAAGATCTCGGGGTGCTCACGCAACGCCGTGTCGGTGTCCAGGAAGATCACGCCCAGCTTCTCCAGATCCTCACGGATGGAGTGGTAGACGACCTCCGACTCGTACTGGGCGGCGACACCGGAGACCAGCCGCTGCTTTTCGGCTTCCGGGATGCCCAACCTGTCGTAGGTGTTCTTGATGTCTGCGGGCAGATCGTCCCAGGTCGCGGCCTGCTTCTCGCTGGAGCGCACAAAGTACTTGATGTTGTCGAAGTGGATGCCCTCGAGATTGGCGCCCCATTTCGGCATCGGCTTCTTGTCGAATGTGCGCAGCGCCTTGAGCCGGATGTTGAGCATCCACTCCGGCTCACTTTTCTTCCCGGAGATGTCGCGGACAACCGCCTCGGAGAGCCCGCGCTGCGCGCTGGCGCCCGCGACGTCGGAGTCTGCCCAGCCATAGCCGTATTTGCCCAGGGAGTCGATCGCCTGCTGCTGGGTCAACGGCTCGGCGGCCGACCCCACATTCTTGGTGGCTTCTGGCGTGAGTGTCATGCGGACGCTCCTTTGATGCTCGTGATGTGTCGGCGCGGGCTGGGCGCCGGCGTAAGTGGCACGTGGGTGGTACAGGCGCAGTCTCCGTTGACGATGGTCGCCAACCGCTGCACATGGGTCCCGAGCACCTCGGCCATGGCCTGCTGCTCGGCTTCGCACAACTCCGGAAACTCCTCGGCGACATGGGACACCGGGCAGTGGTGCTGGCAGATCTGCACGCCGTGGATCGGTCCGCCCACCCGCGTGGTGGTAGCGACGTAGCCGGCTTTGGTCAGCGCACTGGCGACCCGGTCGGCGGCCGCCTCTACGTCGGCGTCCTCGGCACTGTCTGCCGGCGCAACACCGGCCAAGATCGCGTCGATGCGCTGCCGGGCGAAGCTCTGAACCGCTTGCTGACCGCCGATTTCCCGCAGTTGCCGCATGGCCGCGGCGGCCAAGTCGTCGTAGGCGTGGTCGAGCTTGGCCCGGCCGGCCGCGGTCAGCCGGAACCGCTTGGCGGGCCGCCCTCGTCCCGCCTGCTGCCATGACGCAGCGGCCAAGGACTCGGCGTCGCCCGCTTCGATCAGCGCATCGAGATGACGCCGCACACCGGCGGGCGCCAGGCCCAACCGGTCGCCGATCTCACCCGCGGTGATAGAGCCGGACTCCAGGAGCAAGCTCACGATGGCGCGGCGGGTATGACCATCCGGCACTGAGCCGGGGACAGCCACTGGCGCCGCGGGGATTTTCACAACACCAGTGTGACGCAATTCCCGCGATCGGTCCACCAAGGGTGCCCTCTGTGCGGGTTGCGCTCGTCACACCACCAGCGGTTCCTGACGTGCCGCTACGCTGCTCTGATGGCAGCCCGCCACCACACGCTGAGCTCGTCGATCGCCAGCTTGCATGGCGATGAGCAGGCGGTGGGCTCGCCGCTGAACGATATCGAGCTCACCGCACTTCAGCGCACCCGACTGTTCGGCGCCACCGGCACCGTCCTGATGGGGATCGGCGCCCTGGGCGCCGGGGCGCGGCCCGTCGTCCAGGACCCCACGTTCGGGGTCCGGCTGCTCAATCTGCCGTCGCGGATCCAGACGGTGTCGTTGACGATGACGACGACCGGGGCGGTCATGATGGCGCTGGCCTGGTTGATGCTGGGCCGGTTCGCTCTGGGCAAGCGGCGGATGTCGCGTGGTGACCTGGACCGCACCCTGCTGTTGTGGACGCTGCCGCTGTTGATCGCGCCACCGATGTACAGCAAGGATGTCTACTCCTACCTGGCCCAGAGCCAGATCTCACTGGAGGGACTCGACCCCTACCGGGTGGGTCCGGCCTCCGGATTGGGACTCGGCCATGTGTTCACTCTTTCGGTTCCCAGCCTGTGGCGGGACACGCCGGCGCCCTACGGCCCATTGTTCTTGTGGATCGGGCGAGGAATCTCGGCGCTGACCGGAGAGAACATCGTCGCCGCCGTGCTCTGCCACCGGGTCATCGTGCTGATCGGCGTGGGCCTGATCGTGTGGGCAACACCACGGCTGGCCCGACGCTGCGGTGTCGCCGAGGTCAGCGCGCTGTGGCTGGGGGCGGCCAATCCGCTGCTGTTCATGCATCTGGTCGCAGGAATCCACAACGAGGCGCTGATGCTCGGGTTGATGCTGACCGGCGCCGAATTCGCGCTGCGCGGCATCGACGCGCCACGGCTGTGGCCCACGTCGTGGCGCATATTGGGCCCCGACTGGGAACCGTTGGGCATGCTGCTGGCCGGTTCGATCCTGATCATCCTGTCGTCGCAGGTGAAGCTGCCCTCGTTGCTGGCGCTGGGATTCGTCGCGATGGCGCTGGCCTACCGCTGCGGAGGTAACCTGCGGGCGCTGCTGCTGGTCGGCAGCGCGATGACGGCACTGACGCTGGCGGTGATGGGCATCGTCGGTTGGGCCAGCGGACTCGGGCTTGGCTGGATCTACACGCTGGGCACCGCCAACGTGGTACGCAGCTGGATGTCGCCGCCTACGCTGCTGGCCCTGGGCACCGGGCAAGTGGGGATCCTGCTGGGCCTGGGCGATCACAC
>DATMMZ010000294.1:0-5870 GCA_035569455.1 Mycobacterium sp.
CTTTGTGAGTCGAAGACTTCCAGCGGGGGACCGCTCGCGCCATGCAGTTGCCATCGATCACCCCATTCACGCAGGGCGGCAAGGACCGTCAGCAAGTCGCGGCCCATCTCGGTCAGCTGGTAGCCCGTCGCCGACAGTCCATGGTGTTTGACAATGACCTTGGAGGCCTGCAATCGGCGTAGCCGATCGGCGAGGGTCTGAGGCGGTATGCCCGACGATGCTTGCAGGTCGTCGAAACGCGAAAGCCCGAGCATCAGGTCGCGGATGATGACCAATGACCACCGATCACCGACGTGCTCGAGTGCCCCGGCGACCGAGCACTTCATGTCCGCGAATGATCGAGTGCGCATCCTGACTCCGTCCTTGCACTGGTGAGGGTGAGCAACCTCACCGCCGCCGTGGTCCCACGGCTCACCTTACTATGATAATCATAGTAAGGTGGCTTCCGCATCGTTTCTCGCCTGAAAGGTCCTCGCCATGCCGCGTCCCCAAAATCTCGGACTGGTGTCCCACTCCATTCCCGCTGCCGATTGGCTGAAGGTCATCGACGTCGTCAATCGGCTCAACATGGCGCTTGACTATTGGGACGTGGAGGCGATCCTCGAGGTGTACACCGAGGACTGCACCGTCGAGCATCCGCACGGGCTGGTGCGGGGTCGTGACGAGGTGCGCGCGTTCCTTGACGCCTACCGACCTCTCACCGACGGGGTGCGGCGCAGCAACATCAACCAGGTGGTCGACGCCAACGATGACGGCACGTTGACGGTGACGAGTCAAATCATCCTGTTGCGCGTCGCCGCCGCGGGTGAGGGCCGCGCGATGGGTTGGCGGGATGTCGCGGGCCGCCGCGATGGACTGCCGGCAGTGTTCGTGCATTCTCTGGTTACTGACCGGCTGCGAAACGATCCGGAGTTCGGCTGGCGGATCTGTGCCCGGATCGTTGAGGACACCACCGCGAACACAGCGATGAGCCCGGTGTCGCGTCCAGGCTCCGATTAGGTTGGCGCGCAGGTCCTCTGCTGCGGTCGTGGTCATGGCGTGTCTCTTTTGCGGCATGTGCTCAGGCCGAAGCGTTGGCGGCGGCCTGGGCGCTCGGCTGAGTTCGATATGGAGGACAGGAAACCCATTGTGACCGAACAGCCAGCGGAAATGTCCAACGTCTCTAACACTGAACAACCAAGGAGTCCCGTCATGGCGGTACCGCAGTACGGCGACTACCAATATGGGATCTACTTCGACGGCCTGGACGGTCGGCTGCCAAAGTATCCGGTCGATTTCGCCTCACTGGAGCGCGCGGCGGCCGAGGTGCTGCCGTCCTGGGTGTACTCGTACGTTGCCGGTGGTTGTGGTGATGAGGGCACCCAGCGCGCCAATGTGGATGCCTTCTCCCGCTATGGGATCGTGCCGCGCATGCTGGTGGGTGCCACCGAGCGTGACCTGTCGGTGTCACTGTTCGACATGACGTGGCCCGCGCCGGTGTTCATGAGCCCGATCGGGGTCATCGGGCTGTGTTCGCAGGACTTCCACGGCGACATCGCGGTGGCCAAGGCCTCCGCGCAGACCGGTGTGCCGATGGTGCCCTCAACCCTGACCCAAGACCGCCTCGAAGACGTGGCCCCGCACGCCGGAGCCACCCCGGGGCTGTTTCAGCTCTACACCCCCAACGACAAGGACCTGGCCGCCAGCTTTGTGGCTCGCGCCGAGAAAGCCGGGTATAAGGCCGTTGTCGTAACGTTGGACACCTGGGTGATCGGATGGCGCCCGCGGGACCTGAACACGGCTAATCTCCCGTTCCTGCATGGCTACGGACTGCAGAACTACTTCACCGACGAGGTGTTCCTCAAGCGGCTGGACAAGTCCCCGACCGAGGACCCGAAGGCGGCCGCCCTGGAGTGGGTCAAGGTGTTTGGCAAAGGGTTGCGTTGGGTGGATCTGGGCTGGTTGCGCTCATTGACGACGCTGCCGATCCTGCTCAAGGGCATCCAGCACCCCGACGACGTCCGTCAGGCCCGCGACTACGGGGTCGACGGCATCTACTGCTCCAACCACGGCGGGCGCCAGGCCAACGGTGGGCTGCCCGCCCTCGACGCCCTGCCGGCCCTCGTGGAGGCCGCTGAGGGAATGCCGGTGCTGTTCGACAGCGGCGTGCGCAGCGGCTCCGACGTGGCCAAAGCCCTGGCGCTGGGGGCAACCGCCGTCGGCGTCGGCCGCCCGTACGCGTATGCACTAGCCGTCGGAGGCACCGACGGGGTCGTGTCCCAATTGCGATCCCTGCTCGCCGAACTGGACCTGCTGATGGCCATCGACGGCTTCCCCACCATCGCAGACCTGCGCTCAGCCGGCACCCGACGCCTCTGATCGGACCCACCGACGTGGCGTACGTCTTTGCCGTGGAACCAAAAGGGCTACTAGCCCTTTCCCCGAACACTGAAAGGGAACAAACACCATGACAAGCACCCAGCCGCGCGCCCTACAGCACAGCATGACTCGGGTGGACATTCCCACCGGTATCGCCTTCGACGAATTCCGCGCCGCCTTCGAAGAAGCAGCCCCGGCTTTCGACGCCGCGCAAATCCAGCAGATCAGCGACAGCGCCGGCACCTGGGACGACGTGCGGGCCGCCGTGACCGCCAACGCGCCCAACGAGCTCATGGTGTACGCAATGATCGACGCAACTCCGCACATGGCGGTGGCCGGACACCACATCAAAGCCGTTGAATACTTGCTGGGCAACCACACGATCGCCGAAACCATGTTCCGCCACGATCCCACGGCGCTGCTGTACGCGCCTCTGCGCGTTTTGGTGTACAGCGACCCCGACGGCAACGCCATCTTTACGATGGACCGGCCCAGCGCCGCCTTCGCCAGCCTGGGCATCCCCGAGGTCACCGCCGTAGGCGAGTCATTGGATCGCAAGGTCGCTGCCCTGCTGCGGGTCATCGGAGTCAACGCCGACGATGTCTTCGATCGCCCGGACGAAACCGCGGACAACCCGGAACGGGGCCCAGGGTGAGCATCCTGATCGTCGGGGCCGGAGCAGCTGGCGGCTACCTCGGCGCCCGACTGATCGCCGGCGGGCGAGACGTCACCTTCCTGGTCCACCCACCGGCGTTGGCGCGGCTGTCAGCCGAAGGTTTGCGCGTTCGCCACGTCACCGGTCTGCAGACCATCCCCGTCGATGCCGTGACAGTCTCAGAGCTTCGTGGTTGCTACGACGTCATCGTAGTGGCGGTGCGGACAAACGTGGTCTCCTCGGCGATCAACGACATCAGCCAGGCCGTTGCACCCGGCACGCGGATCGTGCCAATCATGAACGGGATCAGCCACCTGTCGATGCTCACCGCGGCATTCGGGCTCGAAGTCGTGTTGGGTGCCGCGGCGAGATTGGCGACCTCACTGCGTGCGGACGGCACAATCGAAGAAATCGTTCCGGGCGTTCAACTCGAGCTCGGCCAGCTCGACGGCGGCCGCTCGGATGCCTTGAGCCGCACGACCGCCGAGCTCGCCGTCGACAACGTTGCCGTAACAGTCCGTGACGATGTGCTGGCCGCTATGTGGGAAAAATTCGCGTTCATCACCGCGAACGCCGTCCTGACATGCCTGGCCGGCGACACCATCGGCATCATCGCCCGGGCACCAGGCGGACGCGACTTAGCGCGCAGTGTCCTAGCCGAGGTCGCCGCTGCTGCAGCCGCAGACGGACATGCCCTGGCAGGTTCGGTGCTCGCCGGGCTTGAGGGTAACCTCACCGACCCATCTTCGACCTTCGGACCATCGATGCTCCGTGACATGAAAGCCGGCCGGCCGATCGAAGTCACCGTCCTTCGCGACTTCCACGACCGCGCCCGCCAGCACACCATCCCCACGCCGCTGCTAGACGCGGCACTGGTCGTGATCGACGTCCATAACCTCCGCACTGCCGCGTAGCCTTCGACTCCGAGCAGCCATGGCGCCCCAGATTCGCTACCACGCGGGCGGCCGAAAGTCATCAACGCGGCAGATGCGCAGCCGCTGGGTCGAAGGTTGTTGACTATCGAAGTTGTTCACTTGTGGGGATGCTTCCTCCGGCCGAAAAGGAGAAATTAGTGCCAACATACGTTTGTTCCGTCCCGCCAAGCCTCCTCGACCCCTCACAAAAGACGGAGCTTGCGAAAGCCATCACCAATCGTCACAGCCAGGCAACCGGAGCGCCGCCATTCTTTGTCCAAGTAGTGATCCGGGAGGATCAAACCGAGCAACGTTACTTAGGCGGAGAGCCAACCTCAAATCACATCTGGATACGGGCCGATATACGTGCCGGCAGAACAGAAAAGCAGCGAGCCGCCATGATGCTGAACATCCTCAATGATGTCAACCGCATCTCGAAGGTCCCCCGGGAATCGATTTGGGTATACGTCTGTAATCTGGCGCCCACCGACATGATTGAATATGGAAACATCCTGCCCAACCCGGGAGACGAGGCGGCATGGTTTGCGTGCCTGCCCCTCTCGCTCCAGAAATATTTGATATTACTGGGAACGACGAAAGATACTTTCACCTTGTGAGGAGCGAACGCTCGCACTGTAATTGGACCGCTTGGGATCTTTGCGGAAGCCCCCTTATCCGATGCCGCCGGGCCTTGGCAACAGGTTCGCCGCGCATGTTGACCATCGCCGGCTGGCTATGCGCCACAGCGCTTGTCGCTCGACCCGCCGCCAAGACGGCCCAACCCAGCACCGCTCAGCAACGTCTTGGTTCCCGCTCGAAATCGGCCGCCGCCGGCGGCTCTCCCGACTGGGCCTGCAGACCGCGGTTCGACCGCTCGTTCCGCCTGACGCGGTCCCAACATCGACCGGGGGCGGCCGTATCGGGCTTGCGGGTGACCTCGTCTAGGTTTGCGGCGAGGTGGTCGCAGCTCGAATCAAGCATTCCCCCAAAAGCTTCCGGTCAGCCCGACTTCGCGGAAGTAGGCCGTCGCGGATGCAGGATCGCGACGGCGGTATCCGCGCTCAAGTCGGCCTTCGTACCAGCGTGAGGCGAGTCGCCACAGCGTGGGTATGTCGAAACGCACCCCGGTAACAAGAGGCGGCTGCCGGCCGATCGCTGCATCGACGCATTCGTCGCTGCAGAAGATGCGTTGATTGCTGCACGCGTGCACGACATCATCCCAGACGAGGCGCATCGGCGTAGCAAAGTAGACGACCTGGTCGCCCTGGGTGCACTCGTCTCGGGTGACGTTCCACGCGTGCGGTGTGCCGCAGCCCAGGCACCGTGTGGCAACGAGGGCCGCTGGCTCGTCGGGTACGAGGTGAGGGATCGCGAACGCATCCCAGGCGCACCCGCCCCACCACAGCACGTCCTTACCCATCACTGAAAACCCGAAGTTCCGCATCGCAAACGGATGGGCAAGGAGGATCTCGCCATGATCGTTTAAGACAAGGTCGCGCGAGTCCTGCAGGTGACGCAACGACTGATCCACAACGCTGCGCGGCACATCAAGGCGGGCCGCCAAGCTGTCTGCGCCGTCAACACGGCCCGCGCCGGCGAGTTCCGAATAGACCAGAAGCCGGACGTCTTCGATCAGGCCGATTCGTGGTTCGAAGCCAGTCATACTCTTCCCTATCGCGAATGCGGACGTACGTCCACGCCCAAGGCGACGCGTTGAACGTCGCCGCGGGGGCGTCGCAGCGGGTGTGACATCCTCGTGACACCGAGGCGGTATCGAACAAGCTTGATAGCAGATGCTCCTAATGGCCGGGTCGGCGCGTTCCGACACGAAAACGCGACCTGGCAGCGATTTTGGCGGTCCTTGGTGGCGGCTGGAGGGCGTGGAAGACTTCGCAGGCGATGTAGCGCTTGAGGCAGCGCATCACCTCGTTCTTTGACTTGAT
>DATMMZ010000295.1:0-18104 GCA_035569455.1 Mycobacterium sp.
CAACCCCTCCACATCCCAACCCCGATCAACCGGAAAACCCGACACCACATCCCGACCCCCGGCCACCACCTCCCACAACCCCTCCGGCGAACACACCCCACCCGGATAACGACACCCCATCCCCACCACCGCCACCGGAGCGTTTTTCGATGCGACGAGCTCGCGATTCTGACGACGCAGGTCGGCGTTCTCTTTCGCCGCCAGACGTAGTGCTGCGACAAGCTCATCGGCCGCTACAGACACGTTGTCCCCTCTCCGGGTTAGAGACCTCTACTTCTTCTCGTCGTCGCGGTGCTGGGCGGTGATCGTGGTTTGGGGTCAACGTAGTCTCCCGCGGCGCAGCGTGGACAAACGCCCCTGACGCCGGTCAGGCTCCGGTCCCACGCGGGCTTCACAGCCGGGGGTGATCGGGCGCCTCCGAGGCTAATGGGGTTGTGGGTCAACTCATATCGTGGCTCGTGGGTTCGGCCTCGGCGAATGCTGGCTGCGACGTGTGCCGCAGCTCACAGGGTCAACGCGGGGTGCGCCGGGCGGATTCCCGGACGATCTCGTGTGGGCAAAAGGATGGGCCGGCTCGGGGCATTGATGCCGGTCGGCAAACCCACACCGACAGCAACTAATTCGGGGGCGCGAGAGATCAGGCAGGCAAGTGTATGACGATTGCTTCTTGGAGCACCGTTGCTATCAACTGGCCATCACGCTTGAAAAAGTTGCCGATGCCTAGCCCGCGGGAGTCGGCTGCCGCCGGAGACGAGGTCGAATACAGCACCCAGTCATCGAAGCGGACCTGGCGGTGAAACCAGATCGAGTGGTTGACCGACGCGGCGAAGACGTGGTCATAGCCCCACGACAACCCGTGTTTTGAGATGATCGAATCAAGGGGTGCGGCATCCGACGAGTACACCATCGCGGCGGTATGCAACAGTGCGTCGTCGGGCATTGCGCCCCCGGCGCGCAGCCACACCCGGTTGCTGGTGAGCCGGTCCCCCTTGTCTCGCATCACCCAGGTCGGGTCGTTGGCATAACGCACTTCGATTGGCCGCAACGCGTTTACGATCTCGGGGACGACGTGTTCGTATCCACGCAGCAACTCGTCGACCGAGGGCAACGTGTGCGGATCCGGCACCTCCGGCGGCGTAACGCCGTGCTCAAGACCGCGGCCACCGGACATATAGGAGATCATCGCCGAGGCCAGCAATGTGCCGTCCTGCATTGCATCGACCCGCTGATTGGCGAACCGGCGCTCGTCCCGCAGCCGGACCACCCGGTATTGGATATCTCGCTTCGGGTCGCCGCCGGCGATGAAATGCACTTGGAGCGCCGCCGGCGGCACCGTGTGGGTCAGCACTTGGCTGCCGGCGATCAGCGCCTGCGCCATCAGCTGGCCGCCATACGTGCGGCCCGGGTTTTTGGTCGGGTGCGATCCGAGGAAGGTGAGCTCATCGACGCGCTCGAGATCCAGGATCGCCAGCAACTGCTCGAAGTCACTGGCCAACGCTGCCCCTCCTAGGTCTTGCCTGATCCGGTGCAGATGAATCTTATTGGTGGGGCAGCGCAGAAGTGCATCGACGGTTGCCAGAACCGGTGCATGCTGCGGCGCCTCGGCCCCCTGGCGCGGCATGCGTGACGCCAGACGCGTATCCTGGCACCGCGTTCGCGCCACCACGAAATCGGGGACGCGGTAAGCACTTTCGTCGAGAGCTAACGGCCCGAGAAGCGGGCTTGCCGTCGTTCGATGAACGATTGCACGCCCTCGGCGGCATCCTCGCTGGCGAAAAGTTCGGCTACAGCTGGGCGCAGTCGCTCGATCGCGGCCGCCTCGCCCTCTGCGCGCGCCAGGTGCGCTGACGCCAGGGTGGCCCGCACACCCAGCGGTGCGGCGCGGTCGGCGACGGTGTGCGCGATCTCGCGCGCCCGCGCCAAAGCAGCCGAGGCATCTTCGGCGACCTCCTGGACCAGCCCGATGCGGTACGCCTCGGCGGCGTCGAACTCGTCACCGGTGAGCAGCCAGCGCATGGCATTGCCCCACCCGGCCTCGCGGGGGAGCCGGATCGTCGCGCCACCGAAGGGATAGATCCCGCGCTGCACCTCAAGCTGCGTGAACCGCGTCCCGGTTGCCGCGACGCGAATGTCGGCGGCCAACAACAGTTCGATACCTAAGGTCATGCACCATCCCTGTGCGACGGCGACCATCGGCGTGCTCCACGGCCCGTCCAGCCGCCAGGGGTCTCGGCCGTCGTCCGGGAACGTCAACTCCCCGGCCGCGATGCCGGGACCCACGTCGACGAGATCAAGACCGGCGGTGAAGTGGTCACCGTGCGCGAACAGCACCCCGGCGCGCAGCGAGGTGTCAGTTTCCAGCAGCCCGTAGGCGCGGGACAAGTCGGCCAGCATCGCCCGGTCGAACGAGTTGCGTTTGTGTGGCCGGTTCAGGCCGATCAGCAGGACATGTCCGTCCCGCTCGAGGGACACGGTGTCGAGGGTCGGCAGAGCGGGCGGCGAGGTCTCGGAAGTACTGGCCATCGCCATAGTCAACCCCAGATCAGGTCATTATGCAATCAAGCATAATTTTCGACGGTTGCGCTCCGGCCACCCAGGCGCCTTGACGAGACGCGTTAAGCTATTTGCGGTGGCCTCCGAGCTGCTCAGTAGGTAATACTTGCTTAATCTACCTATGTGTTATATGCTTCACTGCATAATCATGGGCCGGCGGCCCCGGCGCATGTGAGCAGCACCCATGCCGGGAGAAATCATGTGGATCCTCGAACTCAATGTCGCCGGCTATCACTTCACGCGTGAGATGCCTGACCTGTGGCGTCGCTCGCTACGGTTTAGCCCCCGTAATTTGCACTGGCCGGTACCGCGGCACTCACAAGCCGCATGACACTCGCCACGGGAGGTACGCCGGTGCCGACTACCAGCGACCTCGCTTCGACGAAGCGCGGTGATACCCGCAAAAAGATGCTGGTCAGTGCCGCCGAGGTGATGCGCGAGCGCGGAGCCGCGGGGGTGACCATCGACGCGGTGCTCGCGCGCAGCGGTGCCCCGCGCGGCTCGGTGTATCACCACTTTCCCGACGGGCGCAATCAGATCCTGACCGAGGCACTGCGGTACGCCGGTGATTCCATCACCGCGACCATCGAGGACGCTGTCGACCAAGGCGCCAGGGTCCTGCTACGCGAGTACGTCAAATACTGGGAACGCCTGCTGACTGACGGCGACTTCATGGCCGGTTGTCCCGTGGTGGCAGCCGCAATCGGCGCGGCCGCCGACGACGAACTCGAGCTGTCCTCCGAGGCCGGCATCATCATTGGCCGCTGGTGCACCGCATTGACCCGGGCCTTCGTTGCCGACGGCTTCGATGAGTCGCAGGCGGCGTCGCTGGCCGTGATGTCGATCGCCGCACTGGAAGGCGCTATCGTGCTGTGCCGCTCAACTCGCTGCGTAACCCCCCTGCATCAGGTTGGCGACCAGCTCGAATTCTTAATCAAGGCAAGGGAATTCGTCGCCCGGCAATCGCGCTGACCCGACCGTCAGTCGCTGGCCGGCAGCGGTTTGACCTCTTTGAGCTGCAGGGCGGTCTGGCCGATGCTCAGGCTTCCGGCACCGGGCTTGGTTACCAGCACCTCAGCACCGGATTCGTCGACGTAGCGCTTGCCCATCACGGTGCCGTCGGCGAACGCCGGGTCGAGTTCGCCCGACCGCTCGGCGCCTATCGCCACCATCGGCACACCACCGCAGCGCAGGTCATCAAGGCTGTCGGCACTCCGAACGACGATGACCTGCGTGTCACACACCTGGCTGGCCAGGCGGGTTCCGTTCTTGATCATGCGCGCAGTCCTTCCAGCGTCTCGATAATCTCCCGACGAAGCACCTTGCCGGTGGCGGTGGTGGGCAGCTCGTCGCGGAACACTACCCGGTCGGGCGTTCGCGACCCGCGCAAGCTCTTGCGCACATACTCGCGCAGTTCCTCGGGGTCGGGATCGACGCCCGTCCTGGGCACCACCACGGCGACGATCGCCTGACCCCACTGCGGATCCTCGACGCCCACCACGGCGACGTCGCGCACCTGGGGGTGTTCGATCAGCACCTCCTCCAGCTCGGCGGGCGCGATGTTCTCCCCGCCGCGGATGATGGTGTCGTCGCTGCGTCCGCCGATGAACAGGTAGCCATCTTCGTCGAGCATCGCGATGTCCTTGGTGCCGAACCAGCCGTTCTCGTCGAGCACCGACCCGATCCCGGTGTAGCGGCCGGAGACCTGCTCGCCGCGCACGAAGAGCTCGCCGGACTCGCCGGGCGGCAGCACCGTGCCGTCCTCGTCGCGGATCTGCAGCTCGATGCCGGGCACCGGCTGTCCGACCGATCCCAACCGTTTGGCGATGGCGGCGTCGTTCGACGACGATAACGCCGCCTGCGCCGCACGATGGTCGTCGGGGGTCAGCACCGCGATCGTCGAGCTGGTCTCCGTCAGGCCGTAGGCGTTGACGAAGCCCACATCCGGCAGCAGTTGCAGCGCCCGGCGCACCAGCGGCAGGCCCACTTTCGAGCCGCCGTAGGCCAGGTTGCGCAGTGACGTCAGCTCATTGAGGGCTTTGTCGCCGGTCTCGAGGACGGTGACGATCCGGTCCAGCATGGTGGGCACCACCGTCGCGGTGGTGACGTGCTCGGCATCGATCAGCCGCACCCACTCCTGCGCATCGAAGTTGGGCAAGTAGACCATCTTGCGGCCGGCGTACAGGTTCGACAGCGCCGCGCCGACCCCGGCGATGTGGTACGGCGGCACGCAGATCAGCGCCGCGTCGGCAGCATCGGCCGACTCGAACTCAACCGTCCCGGTGACATAGCTGGTCAGGTTGTTGTGGGAGAGTTCGACGGCCTTGGGCTGCGACGTGGTGCCCGAGGTGAACAGCACAATCGCGACCGAGTCCGGGTCGGGAAATTCCGTGGCGGGCTCCGCGGTGCGCGCGACCGATAGGAAGTCGTCGGAAACCATCACCCGGTCAGACGCATCCCCGAGCATCTCCCGGTAGCGGCTGTCAACGATCACCAGGGGTTCGGGCAGCCGCTGGATCAGGGCCTGGATGCCGTCGGCCGACAGGCGGTAGTTGATCGGGGTGAACGCCAACCCGGCGCGCGCTGCCGCGAAGATCAGCAGCGGCAGCAACGCTCCCCCGGCGCCTACGTACGCCACGTGCCTGGCCTTCGATCCCGCGATAACACCCGCGCCGCCGTCAGCGAGATCGCTGAGCTGCTGGGTCGTCAAGCGCACGTCTCCGGAGACGACGGCCGTGCGGTCAGGGTTGCTCGACGCAGCCATCTCGAGAAGCAACGAAACGCTCATCCTCGATCCTTCTGGATCCCCGCCCTTTACAAATCTGGGCCGTAGTGTAACTTACCCAATCTATGTATCCCGGGCCGGGGTTGCTTAACCGCCCTGGGCCCGCCGCGACACGGCTTCCCAGTCGCGCCAGGTCTGCAGCCGCTGCTGGTAGAGCTCGGTGATCATCGCGGTCGCCGCGGTGCCGAAAAGCGCTCGCAGCGGCGGATTATCGGAGTCGACAATCTCCAACAATGCCTGCGCGGCCGCCCTCGGATTGCCGGCCGCGAAGGAGTTGCGGCGCGCGAACATCATTTCGCGGACGTAGTCGTATTCGGTCATCTTGTCGGACCACCGCGCCGACGAGCCGGCCCAGTCGGTGCTGAATAGGGCCGGCTCCACGATGGTCACCTTGATACCCAGCGGCCCCACCTCGGCCGCCAGCGATTCACTGACGGCTTCCAGCGCCCACTTCGACGCGTGATAGGCGGATTGGTTGGCGAACGCCCCGAGGCCACCGACGCTGGAAACCTGCACGATGTGCCCCGAACCCTGGGCGCGCAGGAAGGGCAGCGCCGCCTGGGTGATCCACACCGCCCCGTACAGATTGGTCTCCAGCTGATCGCGCAGGTCTGCCTCGGAGAGCTCCTCGAAAGCGCCGAAGTGGCCGTAGCCGGCGTTGTTGACCACGACGTCGAGCCCACCGAACTCGTCGTAGACCCTTCCCACCGCCTCGAAATCCGCGGCCCGATCGGTGATGTCGAGCCGAAGCGGCAGCACGCGCTCACCGAACCGTCCGGACAGGTCGGCCAGTGATTTAGTGTCGCGCGCCGTGGCTGCGACGCGGTCGCCACGCTCGAGCGCGGCTATGGCGAACTCGCGGCCGAATCCCTTCGACGCGCCGGTGATGAACCAGATCATGGTGTTCACGCTAGCGCGCGGAGACTTGATGCACTGCGCGCCAATGCGTTATCGGCTTGGCTCCCAGGCCGAGATTCGAGGAATCCACCTTGGAACGTTGCGCCGGTAGTCCACGTATTCGCTGCCGAAGCGCTTCACCAGGTGGGGCTCTTCCCAGAACCGGATGGCGATCAGCTGGAACGTCAAGAAGATCGCGAACCATCCCAGCAGCCAACCGGACGCGGTGGCGGCGGCCTCGCCAAGCAGGATGCACAGGACGCCGGTGATCATCGGGTTGCGCACGTGCCGGTACGGCCCGCGTACCACGAGGTGAATGGGCTCTCCCATCACGGTGCCCACCCCGAGCGTGCCCTTGCCAACCCGGTCGAAGAGCGTCACCGTGCAGATCATCAGGCCCAACCCGCCCGCGATCAGCAGGCCGCCGATGGTCACCAGTCCAATCGCCGCGGGCGAACCCAGGTCCGGCATGCGCACGTCAGCCGCCATGACGATGAGCGGTATGACGAGCGTCATCGTCACCGGGAAGACCAGGATCGACAACAGGTGTCGCCACCAAAGCTGTCGTTCATGCGTGTTCGTCACCATTCTTCAACCTCCGTTCAAGAACGAATGTACGCCCACGGCAAACAATGATCAACGCTTGTTGAAGTATGCTGGCGCGCATGTCCGAGGTCCGGCGCGCGGGCCGGTGGCGCACCGGTCAGCAGAACAAACAGCGCATCATCGACGCGGCCCGCGAACGTTTCATGCGCGACGGGTACGAGCGGGCCACCGTTCGCGCGATCGCCGCAGACGCCGGTGTGGATGTCGCGATGGTCTATTACTTCTTTGACAGCAAGGAAGGGCTTTTCACCGCGTCCGCGCTAACCGGGCCCGAGCATCCGTTGCACCACCTGGCCACGCTCCTGGACGAGGGGACCGAGCAGATCGGCCCGAGGCTGGTGCGCCGCTTCCTCGAGCACTGGGACGAAGGCGCCGTCTACGAGCCGCTACTGACGCTGTGGCGCTCGGCGGCCATCCACCCGCAGGCGCGGAAGGTGTTGCATGACCTCCTTGCCGGTCCGATTGCCAACCGGGTGGCAACGGAATTCGGGGTCGCCGATGCCGAGCTGCGCGTCGAGCTGGTGGCCAGCCATCTGGCGGGGCTGGCGTTCGCGCGTTACCAGCTGAGAATTGAGCCGCTGGCGTCCACTTCCATCGAGGATTTGGTGGCCTGGCTCGGGCCGACCGTGCAGCGCTATCTGACCGATCCGATTTAGGTCCCGGTCCAGCGCGGCGGGCGCTTCTCGGCGAACGCGATCGCGCCCTCCTTGGCGTCGTTGGAGGTGAAGATCGGCATCAGGATCTTGACCTGCTCGGCGAACATGCTGTCCCGGCTCCAGCCGCGCGACTCCGTGATGATCCGCTTGGTGGCGGCCACCGCCAGCGGCCCGTTGGCGGTGATCTTCTCCGCCAGCGCGATCGCGGCATCCAGCACCTTCCCCGGGTCGGCCAGGATGTTGACCAGTCCCAGCTCGTGGGCGCGCGCGGCCGGCAGGTTGTCACCGGTGAGCGCCAGCTCCATGGCGATCGCGTACGGGATGCGCTCCGGCAACCGCAACAATCCCCCACCGCCGGCCACCAGTCCTCGTTTGACCTCGGGGATGCCGAACGCCGAGTCCCGAGACGCGACGATCAGGTCGGTGGCCAGCGCCAGCTCGGTGCCGCCGGCCAGGGCGTACCCCTCCACCGCCGCGATCAGCGGCTTAGCCGGTGGACGTTCGGTGAAGCCCATGCCACGACCCTCGACGACGACGTTCTCGCCGCGGGCGAACGCCTTGAGGTCCATGCCCGCGCAGAACGAGCCGCCCGCGCCGGTCAGGATCCCCACCGAAAGGCCGGAATCGCCGTCGAGCCGATCCATCGCGTCGGCCAGGGCCCGGCTGACCGCGGCATTGACCGCGTTCTTGGCCTTCGGCCGGTTGATGGTAATGATCAGAATCCTGTCCCGCTGTTCGACCAGGACTTCGGGTTCGTTGTTGCCAGCTTCTTCGCTCACAGTGACCGATCGTAACGGCCCGTGATCAGGCCGGGGCCATCGCCGTCTCAACCATCGTCAGCGTTTCGGAAAGCCCTGCAGCCCTGCGTATTTCGATAAAGTCGGCGACCATGGCCTCAGTCACCTCGTGCGGATCGTTGACGGTCGCACCGTCGGCCAGCACCGATATGTTGAGCTGATCGACATAACTCCACACGGTGATGTTGAGGCCGCTGCCGGCGGTCAATGGGCCAACCGAGTAAATCTCGGTGACCAGCGCGCCGCCCACCCGCCCGCGTTGGCGCGGACCGGGAACGTTGGAGATATTCAGGTTGAGTATCTTGTTCTGCCCGTCGCGGTTGGACAGCCACCGGAAGACAGCTTCGGTACCCGCCGGCGGCCAGTAGGCGGCCCAGCGGCTGATCAGCTCCGGTCCGAGGAGCTGGTGGCTTTCCTTGGCGGACACGGCGTTGTCGTGCGCGGCCCGCACCCGTTCCAGCGGATCGTCGGCGTCGGTCGGCAGCGCGACCATCATTCCGCTGAAGCGGTTCCCGGAGATCCGCTCCGGCGAGAAGTCGTAACTCACCGGAACCGACGCCAGCAGCGGTTGGGCGGTGCCGTCGTATCGCAACAGCAAGGTGCGCAGCGCTCCGCTGGACAGGGCCAGCACCATGTCGTTGATCGTCACGCCGAGCTTCTTGCCCGTCTCCTTGACATCGGCCAACGCCAGTGTGGCGGTGGCGAACCTGCGTTCCGGGGTGATCCGGTGGTTCATGAAGGTTGGTGGCGGGGTGAATGGCATGGTCAGTTCCGGTGAGAGCTTGCGCGAGCTGCGTCGCACCCGGCCCACGCCCTGCGCGGTGTACCGGATCGTCGTGGGGATCCGCGCGATGTGGCGCAGGTGGTCCACGAACGCCGACGCCATCAGCTGCCGCCAGGCGGGCGCTGGATCGGGCGTATATGAGCAGCGCTGCGGTGTCGGCATCAGATCCATGCCATGGGCCATCAGGTCCGCCGAAGCAACACCGTCGCCGAGTGCGTGGTGGATCTTGACCACCACCGCGATCCGGTCGTGGGCCAGGCCCTCGACGAAGTACATCTCCCAGAGCGGGTGGGCACGATCCAGCGGGGTACTGGCGATCTGCCCAATCGCCTCGTCCAATTCGCGGCGACCACCCGGGGCGGCCACCTTCCACGGCCGGATGTGGTAGTTGAAATCGACCTCACAGTTCTCCCGCCACATGGGATGGTGGAACTTCAGCGGGATGTCGATCAGCTGATAGCCCAAGGGCACAAGCTTGTCCATCCGGCCGGCGATGACCTGACGAAAAGCGTCGATATCGAAGTCACGACTGTCTTCATCCAGCTCGATTACCGCGGCCTTGGTGGTGTGCATGTGCACGTTCGGCGTCTCGCTGTACAGCAGCACCGCATCCCAGCCGCTCAGCCGTTGCACGGCTGACCCTTGCCCATAGCGCGACCTTACTCAGCGGTGCGGGCTCAGATAACCTCTTTCGCCCCGATCGATGCCCGGCTGCGGTAGACCTGGTTGAGGAACAGTGAAGTCGCATGTGCCATAACGCCGGCCCGCTCACCGTCGATGAGGTCGAAGCCGTGCCCCGCTCCCGGCAACTCCAGGTAGCCGACCATCGAATGCGAGACCGCCCGCAACCGCTCAACAAAGCTGCGCGCCTGCTCGACCGGGATGACATTGTCTTTGCTGCCATGAATCACCAAGAACGGCGGCGCATTCCGATGCATGCGCGCGATCGGCGATGCGTCGCGGAACACCTCGGGATGACGGGCGATGGTCCGCCTGACCACCACCCGCTCCAGAAAATCGACGAACCGCGCACGCTCGGGGGTGGAACGGTCCTCCCAGTCGTAGCGTCCGTAAATCCCGATCACCGCATCCACCGAGCTGTCGGCGCCCTCCGGCAGCTTCGCCTCGTACTGCGGGTCGTTGGGGGTGAGGCCGGCCAGCGCCGACAGGTGCCCGCCGGCCGAACAGCCAGCCACCGCAACGAAATTGCGGTCGCCGCCGAACTTGTCGACGTTGGCCCGCGCCCACGCGATGGCGGTCTTGACGTCGATGATGTGACGCGGCCAGCGGTGGTGTGGCGCGACGCGGTAGTCGATCGCCAGGCACACCCACCCCAGCTCGGCCATGCGTGACATCAGGGCAGACCCCTGCAGCGTGCTCTTGCCGTGCACCCAGGCGCCGCCCGGAACGAAGATCAGCACCGGTGCGGGTTCAGCCGGCAGATCCTTGCGGCGCCAGACGTCGAGCACCTGCGCGGGGTTGTCGCCGTAGTGGACCGCGCGACGATAGACGTGGCGGTGCTGACGCATCGCCTCCCAAATCGGCGGCGTCCGTTCTGCCGCGGGCCATTCGAGGTCCAGATCGGCAGCCGAAACGACCCCCCGCAGGGCCCCGACGGAGACCGCGTGCGTGCTCTCCCGGTCCCGGCGGCGCTCCTCGTCGATGCCCGGCGTCAACCAATCCCTCGTCATCGCCGAAACGAATTCGGGTGCGTGTCGGGCACCCCAGACGCCCATCGCGGTCACGCCACCCAGCGGCTCAAGATGCTTGCCCACCACCGGCAGCGAAGCCCCGGCGACGCTTAAGGCCAGCACATAGTCTCCGGGGCGGGCCCGCAGCAACCATCTCACGCAGGGCGTCATGCGGGGTCCCCTCACCGTCATGTAGGGGAGCGTACCCCCGCGCGGTCCGCGGAAACTGACGATTTGCGTCACGCCATCGCCGACAGCGCTATTCGCTCGCAGAGCGGCCGGCGGCTCGCCGACGCGCAACGCCCAGCCGCGCGGCGTAAGCGACGGCGCTGATACCGAACATCACCGCGGTGAGTAGCAGCCACCTGCCCAGGAACGGCTGCTGGGTTTGACCCGTCGCCGCCAGATAGGTCGGCGCGCCCTGTTCGATGATGCCCGGGAGGAAAATCAGCAGCGTCAGTCCCGCCGCCATCGCCGGTATACGAATGTAATTGCGCGCCGGGATTTCTGGGCCCCCCGAAGAGGTTTGCCGAGTCACCTGGACCTTCCGCCGACCGAGTCGCGTGGCCAGGATCCGGTCGACCAGCGCGTACAGCGGGAAGAGCACGAAATCGTGGCCGACGATCGCGGCAACGAACCAGACCGCAATCGACTGCCACCAGGAGGTTTTGTTCCACAGCTCTGTCACGTTGAAGGTGGTCAGTATGTAGCCCAACAGCGCGAAGCCGGACACCATGGTCAACAGATGTACCGGATGCGCCCCGTACGAGTTTTTGAAAAGTCTTGAAATACCCTTCATCTCAGCTCTTCTCGAACTCGATGATGGAGACCCATTTGGTGTTGTGCACACCGGGCAGGGCTGGGACGATGATCCGGGCCGGGTAACCGTGATCCAGCGACAGGTCGGCACCATCGACCCGCAGGGCCAGGAGCGCATCGGGATCACCGACCTGATTGGCCGCCAGCTTGGCCTCGCCGAAGGCACCGCCGCGCTGCAGTGATATCACTCGCGCCGAGCGCGGCGCAGGCACGCCGGCTATCCGGGCCAACTCGGCCAGCGGCACGCCGCTCCAGGTCCGCACGGCCGACCACCCTTCGACGCAGGCGATCGGCAGTCGCGCGGTGTGTTGCCCTATGCCGGCGAGCGCAGCGCGGTCCAACACCACCTCCGAGGGCCCACCACGCAGGACCAGGCGCCATTGCGGACCGGTGCTGTCCGGCGTGATCCCGGCGGCGATGGCAGTCTTGTTGATCGGGAAGTCACCCGGACTGCGGAGTCGGCCCCGTGGCAGCAGCAGGGCCGCACCTCGGGTGATGCCGCCCAGGGTTTGCCCGGCTGTAAGCACACCGATAAGCAGCACACCGGCGGCGACCAAGCCCAGCGCACCGCGCCTGCCCATCGTCGGTTCGCGCGGATTGGCGGCCACCAGGCCATCAGGGTCACGCGGCTGCGGGCGGGTGTCGGTCACATTGGTGCGCAGCACTTCTCGCATCGGCAGCGAGCGCAACCCGGCGATCATGCGCGGAATTTTGACCGCGATATGCATCAGAAAACCGGTTATGAAGACCCAAGCCCCGAAATAGTGGCCCGTGTAGAAGCTGAACCCGAAGATGTAGTCGTATTGGATGTTGAGCACGCCGGTGACGATCTGGAACAGGATCCCGCCTACCAGCATCAGCACCGACAGCCGCTCGAGTAACTGTGCGATAGAGCGCGCCGGCGGCCACACGAACAGTCGCGGTAACACGGACCAAAGCTTGGCCAGCACCACCGGGATGATCAGCAGGCCCAGCCCTACGTGCAGACCCTGGGTCAGCCGGTATAGCCACGACGGACGGGTCGGCCAGCTGAAGGCCGGCAGCCGCAGCCAGCCGACGTCACCGGGGATGGCCTGTCCTAACTGCGGCGCATAGGCGATGTAAGAGAGCAGCCCGGTGATGATGACGATCGGCAGGGTCACCAAGAGCACGAGTCCGAAGACCGACGTCAGCCACGGGCCACGTAGCGGGCTTCGAAAGCGTCCCAGCCACTTCAGACCCGGCGGTGGATGCCGGTCCAGCCCGCGCCACAGCCGGATGGGAAACCCGTGGTGGTTGCCGGGTTCAGGGCTGGGTTCGGGATCGCTCATGATGCAGACTCACAATGCAGAAAGTACCCGTGTCACAGCGGTTTTTCGATGGGCAATGCGACATTTTGCGTGCGGCGCTGGGCCCTGGCGAGCTGATGGCCGATCACATTGCGAAGTAAGCGAGCTCACCGCCGATGATCGTGGCGGCCACCATGCCAGCGTCCAGCTCGGCCAGCGCCGTCTCCGGGGGCTCGGTCAGCACGCAGAGGTCGCCCGGCTGTCCGGGGTCGACGGTCCGCGCCCGACCCGGCTGATCGAAGCGGCCCAGAAACATCGTCAAAGCCGTTCGCGCCGACACACATTCGTCCGCACCAAGGACGGCGCCGCTGAGTGTGGTGCGGTGCACCGCGGAGCGCATCGCCGTCCATGGGTCGCCATGGCCGAATGGCATGTCGGTGGACAGCGCCACCGGCACCGTCGCCTTTAGCAGTGACGCGACGCGCCATAGTTGACCGTGCTCGGCAGCGGGGATGTCGGCGAGGTACTGATCGCCGCGCTCGGCGACGAAGTTGGGCTGTGTGACCACGGTGAGCCCCAGCTCAGCCAGATCGGCCAGGTTCTCATCGGGGACCACCGACGCATGCTCGATGCGATCGAGCGGATGGCTACCGGCGGCATGCAGGGCCGCGATAGTCACGACGAGTTGGGCTGCAGTCACGCAGTGCACCGCTACCGGCTTATCCGCGTTGTGGTTCTCGGCGATCCAGTGGATCAGCGCGTCCAGGTCGAGACGGTCATCCTGCAGGATTTTCTTCCCCGGTGACAGGAACCGCAGCCGCGGCCGAAACTCGCCGCGACGATGCGCCACGATCAGCGAGACCATGTCGTCGGCGCCGAGGTCGGGGGTGGCGTCGGTGACGCCGGTGACGCCGGTCGCGGTGATTCGGCGGCTGAGTTCCGCCAGGTCGGTTTCGCGCCGCTGCAACGCGTCCGACCACTCGCGGTCGGCGCTGCGCAGGCGCCCGTCGGGGTGTTCGGCGAAACCGACCCGGCCAAGTGCGGCGGAGTTGAGGATCCACAGCGCGCCGCTGCGATGTTGGATGCGCAGGGGAATGTCGTGCACTAGAGCATCAAGAGCGGCCCGGTCCAGCTCCCCGGCGACCGACTCGTGATAGCCGACGGCGCGAATCCACCCATCGGGACCTGGCGTGGCGTTCGACAGTATTTGTGCCAGTTGAGCTTTGGTGCTGACCCCGGGCGGTCCGACATTAAACGAATCCAACGCGGAGGCCGCCGAGCGCACGTGCACATGGTGGTCGTGCAGGCCGGGCAGCACGGTTCCGCCGCCCGCGTCGAGCAGAGCCTCTCCGGGGTTGGCGACGAGATCGACGCCCACCTCGTCGATCCGCGCGCTCACCCGGATGTTGGTTTCCGTGCCGTCCAGCAAGGTGGCCCGCTTAATCAGCATGATAGGCAGCGTCTTTCGGATACCAAACGTCGCACGCTGTCGTTATCGGCGCCCAGTTCGGCCGCTGGCGTAGCTGCCGGTGGGGCCGACGGTGGCGGGGCCCGGTGCGTGCAGACCGGCGCCGTCGTCGGCAGCGCCGCGTAGACAGCGGCGACCGTGGCCATGGACACGTGGATCAGTTCGCCGCCCCCGCGGGTTAGCGATTCGGTCACCGCCCAAGTCGCCTCGAGCCCGGTCAGTGGGTCGGCGATGGCGTCTCCGCAGAACACCGGTCCGCTGATGCCGGCGCCGACCAGGCCGCCGGCCACCGCGGCATCGTCACCGAATGCCGGCCGACCGGAATGCTCGTCATAGCCGGTGATCCGCAACCAGATTCGGCCCGGGCGGGGGGCTATGTCGTCCGGCCCGAGCCGGCGCCGCTTCAACGCCGCGGGTCGCGAGCCTTCGATCACAACGTCGGCGACTGTCAGCAGCTCACGCAGCTCGTCAGCTTGGCTGTCGAAATCGACACAGTAGGAAAGCTTTTCACCGTTGATGCAGTCAAAGAAGGCGCGATTGCCGCCTCGGGTGCCGTCCGGGCGACGCGGGCTTTCAACTTTGACGACAGTCGCTCCCGCGCGAGCCAGCAGCTGCCCGCACAGCGGGCCCGCCCACATCGACGACAGGTCTGCCACCAGCAGGCCGGCCAAGCCACGCGCGGAGGTCCTTGAACCCATTCGCCGTATCCGCGGCGATGACGCCGCAACCTCACCCAGGGCCGCTGCGGGGAGGTCGAGCAGTCCGGCCCGTTCGGCGATTGTGGACATTAGATGCGTTGCGGCCCACCGCTGCAACATTGGCCACGGGTCGGCGGGCACTCGATCTACCTGGAGCAGCGCCGGTACGGCCGCGACGTCGTCGGTGCGGGACAGCGTGATCGCGCACCAGCCATCCCGTGCCGCCAGCAGCCTGGTGGCACCACCGCACGACGTCGGACCGCCGCGGGTCAATCCAAGCAGGGCGGCCCGACCGGTCAGCAGCGCGGCCGCATCGACGGCGACACCCGTGCGGGTGCCGACGGCTGCGGCGACGTGCTCGGCGCGAGCAAGCACGTTCGCGCGGGAGAAGTCCGGTGGCCCGTCGGGCAGACCGGTCAGATACGCCAGCCCGCTGCTGCCCCATCGGTCCTGCGCCAGACTCACGCCACCATTGTGCTCGCGGCTCGGCTGTCAACGAAGAGGCACAAACCGGCGGAACTTGCCGCTCGCGGGATTGCGGTCCAGTCGGTCCACCGCGCGGACGTTGACGCGCGCACTTTCCAGGCCCGCCTCCGCGAATACCCTCGCCTGTCGCGATGTGAACTCGTCGACAGCTAAATCGATTGTGGCGATGACAGATACATCGACGCCGGTGGCCGTCTGGGCGACCTGATAGTCGACGATCGGCGGGGTGGCGACCATTACCGATCGAATCACGATGGGGTGTACGGCCGTTCCGTCCGGGTAGTGGAAGATTTCGTCGTTGCGGCCCTGCACGCGTGCCCGCAGGTAGCCGTGACCGGGCATGTCAGCCACCCGAATGAAGGTGTCGGTAAGTTCGTAGCGGATCAACGGTTGGGCAAGGTTGTACAGGTTCGTGATTAACACCTTTGCCGCAGGCACTCCGCTTGGCGAAGGACGGTTCTCGCTGTCGACGAGTTCCACGATGCACATGTCGGTGTTGAAGGCGAAGGTGTCGTCGTCCGCGCCCGTCTTGCCGACCAGACCCTCGGTCGACCCGAAGTTGTCGAAGACGGGAACGCCGAAGGCCTCCCGAATGACGGTTCGCATCTCCGGGAGCAGCGTTTCGCTCGTCGAGGAAACCTCGGCGGGCCGGATCCGCAGCCGGCCGGCACGTGCCTCCATGGCGAGCCGGGCCAACATCGACGGGTATCCGCTCAGCATGGTGGGCTGCATCGCATTGAGTTCTCCAACGATCGCACCCAACGGCCGGGTTGCGGGTACCAGGTAATAGCGACCGAACGAGTTGTCACCGGCTGCCAACGCTGTCACCATTCCGGTGGCATGGACCGCCGAAGGCGCGGCCACCATCGCGCCAATGACATCACCTTGCGGCGGTTGCGACCCGGATGGCGGGGGGCGCAGGATGGCGCTCGCGAACGCGGTTAGGGCGCGCTGGTCCAGCACGAAGACGCCGCGCGCTCCCGAACAGCCGCCGGAGGCCAGCGCGACGTATCGGCCCAGGAGCGGAATGGGCTCGAGGAGGGTCTGCGTCAGGGCGGATTCGACGTCGGCGCGGCGCAGGCGTCGGTCGGTGAAGACGTCATCGAGGGCGTCCATCATGTGAGCCTTAGTCATCACCGGCAACGCCGACATGTCGCCGGGATCCACCGCGCCAAGGTCGATGCCACGCAGCCGCCGCGCGTGGAACGGAGAGTGTTCGGCTGCGTGGGCCAGCAGCCGCGCCAAGCCCTGGCGTTGCTCCGCCTGGATCTGGTCGCGGTTCCAGGACAGCCGGGCGAAATGCGCTGCGGCGCCGCCCAGCACGTCGGACTGCACACCATGGCGCAGCTCATCCCACGTTGATACGGTCATCGTCATCGTTCTCGCTCCGAAGTAGCCAATTGAGTGAATCCCAAGGCGGGCAACAACAATTCGGCGATTTCATGCTCGGGAACGGCGGATGGATTCGCGCTGCGTTCCAGCGCGACACCAGTCGCCGTCGCGAAGACGAACTCCGCCAACGATCGAGTGGGAATCGGCGGTATGAGATCGGCGTCGGCATAAAGCTGCGTCAGCGCCGAGGCGAGGTAGTCGACCGCCCGAGAATGCACGTCGGCGTAGCGACGGTTGAGTTCCGGATTCCGCACGGCCTGCGCGCGAAACTCGGTCAACACGAACTGCCACCCCGGCTCGGACTCAGCATCTTCCGCGCCGGCGTGGATCAGCGCCTGGAACGCGCCCAGACCGGCGAGGCCGGTCACCGCTCGCCGATGATGCGCCGCGCGCTGCTCCATCCGCTGCTCGAGCAGCGCGAAGAACAGGTCGGGCTTGCTGCCGAATTGGGAGTAGACGACACCCTTGGAGAACCCGGCTTCGTCCGCGATGGCCTCCAGGGTGGCGCCCCCGTACCCGCGGGCGATGAAGACCCGTTGGGCCGCCGCCAGGACCAATTCCCGGTTTCGTTCGACCTGTTCTACGCGGCGCAACCGAGTGGGCATGCCCAAATTAAATACCGACGGTATCTGGATGTCAATGGTATCTGAAGTTCTGCCGTCAGAACTGCAGCGCGCTGAACCGCCAGTCCAGCACCGGCCGGTCGGGCTCACCCGCCGAGTCACTGACCACGTAGACCAGCGAGCGCAGCCCCAGCACGCCGCCGTGGTCGGTCGGCTCGGCCGTCTCGACATGCAGCTCGCTGTAGAGGGTGTCGCCCTCGTGCACGGGTCCGGTGTGGTCGCAGGACTCCCAGCCCAGAACCACCGCCAGATTCGGCAGCAGCCTGCTCGCCTGGGCGAGTGCCAGCCCGATGGTGTGCCCGCCGTACACCAGCCGTTGCCCGCCGACCCGCCAATCATGGTGTGTGGCAGCAATAGTCAGGGTCAGTCGAGCCAGCTCGGGCGCGCTACTGACCACATCCCCGGTGCTGTGCAACACCGACCCCGCCATAGCGGGGTCGAAATGCGGACCGGGCACCCGGTTTCGGAAAACCTCGCCGTCCCATTGGTCGGCCGGATCAGCGGCGGGCGCCGCGGCGTCGGCACCGATGCTGGACAGATCATCGGCCTGGCTCGATCCATCAGCGGGATCCCAGTCCGGG
>DATMMZ010000296.1:0-3122 GCA_035569455.1 Mycobacterium sp.
TCGGATCGTCTGCGAGCAGCGAAGTCACCTCGGCAAGGTTGCGGTTGAGCTGCTCGAGCAGATCGGCGGAGTCGTGCAGCGCCGTCACCAGCGTCGACAGGTTCTTCAACGTCGAGAAGAGGTCCTTGCTGTGGTCGCCGAGCGCGGACAACGCCTGCGACAGCTTGATGACGGTGTCGCGGATGTTGGCGCCTTGCCCGCGCAGGTTGTCGGCGGCGGTGTTGATCAATTCACCCAGCGTGCTCACGCCGCCCGGCTTGGTGGGCTGTAGCAGTTCAGTCAACCGCTGAAGCTGCGCCCGGATCTCATCCCACTCGACCGGCACCGCAGTGCGATCCTTCGGGATGACGGCGCCGTCGGGCATCGCAGGCCCGCCCGTGTACACCGGCGTGAGCTGGATGGCGCGACCGGTCACCAGCTGCGGCGACAGGATCGCGGCCTTCGCGTCGGCCGGCACCTTGTACTTGCGATCGAACCAGAACGTCACTTTGACGCGGTCGGGCTGCGGTTCGATCTTGTCGACCTCGCCCACCGGCACCCCCAATATGCGCACGTCGTCACCGCGGAAGAGGCCGCCGCTGTTGTCGAAGTAGGCGACCACTCGGGTTCGGGACACCTGACCGGTGGCGCGCACCGCGACGAAAAGGGACGCGACCAGCACCAGCGCGAGGACGATCGCCAGTAGGAGGCGCGGCCTGACCATCACGGTCGGCCTCCCGTCGGCTGCATGGGCGCCACCTCACCCGGTGCGGGCACATAGACCGGAGACGGTGTCGGTAGCGGTACCGATGCGATCTCGGGCGGCGACGGCGCGGGTGGCCCCGGCGGTGGCCCACCGGGCGGCGGGGCCGGCGGCTCCGGCCGGTATGGATAACGGCCGGGGAACTGTGCCGGCAAATTGGGGTCGAGGTTGCCGGTGATCGCGTCGGGCAGAGTCAGCCTCGGCTCGCCGCCCTGACCGGTCCGCGGGTACGGCACCGGCAACGCCGGTGTCCCGGGCTGGCCGGTCTGCGGTTCGGTCAGCTGCGACGGCAGCAACGTCGCCGGGTCCAATCCGAGATCGGAGAATGCGGCATCGACGAACGGCTGGACGAACTGGCCCGGGAACAGGTTCACCACGTACGCCTTGAAGAAGGGGCCCGAGGAGACAGATTCACCAAGCGACATCGCGTAGCCGTTGAGCCGTTTGATGGCCTCCTGCAGGCGTTCCTTACGGTTGTCGACGATCGCCAGCACCCCGTTGAGCTTGTCCAGGGCCGGCCGCAGCGTTTGCCTGTTCTCGGCGATGAATCCCTTGAGTTGCTGGAACACCGCGGACAGGTTGTACCAGATCTGATCCAAGGCGCCGCTCTGCGAACGCAGTTGTACCAGAAGCGCATTCGTATCCTTCACCAAGCTGACCACCTGATCGGTACGCTTGGCCAGCACTGTTGTCGCTTTGGCCGCGTTGTCGAGCAGGGTGCGGAGTTGGGCATCGCGCTCGTTGAGGGTCTGGGAAAACCGCGCCACCCCCTGCACCGCGTTCTTCAGATCTGGCGGAGTGCTGGAAAAGGTTTGCGCCAGTGTGGCCAGCGAGTCCGACAGCTGGGCGGTGTTCAGCCCGCTAATGGTGGTGGACAAGTCACCGAGGGCGTCGGGCAGCTGGTAGGGCGACACCGTCCGGTCAGTCGGGATGGTGCCAGTCAGCTGGCCCTCACCCCGGGGCAAAACGTCGAGGATCTTGGTGCCAAGAAGGCTCTTTGTCTTGATTTGTGCCTCGGTTCGGTCACCCAGAAATACGCCCTTGTCGATCTTGAACTTGACGAGCACGTGCTGACCGTCGAGTTCGATGCTGGACACCTTTCCCACGATGTCTCCGGAGACTTCGACGCCGGCACCCGTGTACAGCCCCCCAGCGTCGGCGAAGTACGCCGAGTAGTCCTTGCCCTGGCTGAGGAACGGCAACTTCTGGTAGTTCAGCGCGGCAAGCGCGATCGCGATCACTGCCGCAACGCCGACGGCGCCGATGATCATTGGGTTGCGCTCAGAGAACGATTTCATTTCGGCGCGCACCGTCCCGTGCTCTGGCCGGCGATCTTGACGTACACCGGCTGGCCGCCCTTTCCGTTGAGCTTGAGCACGATCTCGCACAGGTAGAAGCTGAAGAAGTCGCCGTACATCCCCTGACGGGCCAGGGCCTTGTACTTATCCGGCAGCTGATTGAGCAGGTTGTCGAGGTAGTCATGGTCGGCCACCGCGATGCCCGCGGTCCGGTCGGTCTCACGAACCACCTTCTGGAACGGCTGGCGTGCCTGGGAGAGCAAGTCGGCGACGGTGCCGGCCGCGGAGTTGATGTAGGCCACCGAACTGGAGATGTCCGTTTTGCGTGCCGCCAACCCGTGGACCAGTTCCGACAAAGAGGTCACCGCTTTGTCAAGCTTGTCGGTCTGGCCGCCCAGCGACCCCAGCACAACGTTGAGGTTGATGATGACCTGCCCGATCAGTTCATCCCGGTCGGCCAACGTGTTGGTCACCGCGGCCGCCTGGTCCAGAAACGACCCGATAGTGGGGCCCTGGCCCTGAAACGCCTGGATCAGCTGTCCGCTGAGCTCGTTGACCTTTTGCGGGTCCAAAGCGCGAAAGAGTGGCCGGAAGCCGCCGAGCACCGCGTCCAGATCCAATGCGGGTTCGGTGCGGGACACCGGAATCGTTTCTCCGGGCTTGAGCGGAGTGAGCGGCCCGGCGCCTTCCTCCAAGGCGAGGAAGCGCTTGCCGATCAGGTTGTCGTAGCGGATCAGCGCCCGGTTTCCCTCGGTGAGGTCGACGGAATTGTCGGTGGAGAATTCCACCCGAACGGTCGCGTCCCGGTTGACAGAGATCTTGTTGACCTGGCCGACCTCGACGCCGGCGATCCGGACGAGGTCGCCGGTCTTCAGGCCGGACACGTTGGTGAACTCGGCGGCGTAGGTCCTGCCTTGGCCGAACCGAAAATTCGCGAAGACGGTCAGCAGCGCGAACGTGCCGAACAGGCAGACGGTGAGGAAGATACCCAGGCGCCAGGCGGCGCCTCGCACGTTAGCCATGCTTGCCTCCTATCTCCTGCTTGCGTCGAGCGTCGGCGGTCACGGTGGCGTCTGGCCGTT
>DATMMZ010000297.1:0-4502 GCA_035569455.1 Mycobacterium sp.
GGCGATTACCGCGAACCGGTGCTGGCGGCCTCCACCGACGGTGTCGGTACCAAGCTGGCGGTCGCTCAGGCGATGGACAAGCACGACACCGTCGGCCTCGATCTGGTGGCGATGGTGGTCGACGACCTCGTGGTGTGCGGCGCCGAGCCGCTCTTCCTGCAGGATTACATCGCGGTCGGCCGGACGGTGCCCGAACGACTGAGCGCGATCGTCAGCGGTATCGCCGAGGGATGTGTGCGTGCGGGCTGCGCGTTGCTTGGCGGCGAGACCGCCGAGCACCCCGGCCTGATGGAGCCGGACCACTACGACCTCTCGGCCACCGGCGTCGGAGTGGTCGAGGCCGATGATGTCCTGGGGCCCGACCGCGTCAAACCCGGTGACGTCATCATCGCGATGGGGTCTTCCGGTCTGCATTCCAACGGATACTCGCTGGCCCGCGCGGTTCTACTCGAGATCGACCGGATGAACCTGGCCGGTTATGTGGAGGAGTTCGGTCGCACGCTGGGTGAAGAATTGTTGGAGCCCACCCGCATCTACGCCAAAGACTGTCTGGCGCTTGCCGCCGAAACCCATGTCCGCACGTTTTGCCACGTCACTGGCGGCGGACTGGCCGGCAATCTGCAACGCGTCGTCCCGCACGGATTGACCGCCGAGGTCGACCGCGGCACGTGGACGCCCGCGCCGGTGTTCGCCATGATTGCTCAGCGTGGCCGTGTCGCGCGCGAGGAGATGGAGAAGACGTTCAACATGGGCGTCGGCATGGTAGCCGTCGTCGCGCCTGAAGACACCGACCGGGCGCTGGCCATATTGACCGCACGGCATCTGGACTGCTGGGTGCTGGGAACCATCTGCAAGAGCGGCAAAGAAGGCCCCCGAGCCAAGCTGGTCGGGCAGCACCCGAGATTCTAGGAAACCGGAACCCTAACCGGGACTAACTGGGGCTAACTGGGGCTAATAATGTGCCGATGCGAATCGCATCGGCACGGGGGGAGTGGGATGGACTAGCGGCGCCAGTCTTCCGCGTCGCTCCATGAGTCGCCTGGGCTGTCGCCGTCCAGCTCGTCGGAGTCATCGGCACTCGTCCCTGACAGCTCGCGCTGAAGCCGCTGAAAGTCGGTCTGCGGGGAGCTGTATTTCAGTTCTCGAGCAACCTTGGTCTGCTTTGCCTTCGCCCGGCCGCGGCCCATGGGGGGACCCCCTCGCGCAATAACGGAGCGGCCTAACAAGTAGGCGGCTCCGATCTCTTGGTGTCGTTATTGTCCTGCCGACAGTTTACCGTGCTTCGTGGCGGGACGTCGGCGCCCCCCGCCGCTGTGGCGGACGCCTGATAACACTAGCCAACGCCCTACTGCCCGCGTAACCGCTCGACGGCGAGTCGCCCCGCGCCGATGTCGTCGATGGGTGGCAGGGAGTCGGCGTCGATCACCGCAGCGACGTCGGCCTGCGGACCCGTCACAAGTTCGGCGTCGGCCGGCAGGCCGCGCTTGAGCAGCGCCAGCGCTATCGGCCCCAGGTCGACGTGCTCGACGACGGTTCCGAGCCGTCCGACTGCGCGACCGCCGGCCAGCACCGCATCACCCGTCGAGGGCCGGTCCGCGGACCCGTCGAGGTGCAACAGCACCAGCATGCGTGGCGGTCTACCCAGGTTGTGCACCCTTGCGACGGTCTCTTGTCCGCGATAGCAGCCTTTGTCCAGGTGGACCGCGCCTTGACCAGGACCGCCGATCCAACCCACTTCGTGCGGAATGGCGCGCTGATCGGTATCGACGCCGAGCCGCGGGCGCAGCGCCGCCACCCGGTGCGCTTCGTAGGCCCACACCCCAGCCGGCCGCACGCCCGCCTCCGCCAACCGATCCCGCCAACCGGCCGAGTCGCCGCGTGGCACCAGCACGTCGAGCTCGGGTGGGCCGGTCGGGGCGGCGGGCATCCGCCGCGCAAACCCACCGCCGGGCAGTGGAATCGCAACCAGATCGTCGGGCAGCGCATCCACGGCCAACGCGTCGAGCACCGCTTGGTCCGCCAACCGCGGACCCAGCAGGGACAGCACCGCCATGTCGGAGGTGCTCGGGGTCACGTCGGCCCAGAAAACCATCTTGCGCAGGTATTCCAGCAGCGGCTCACCCCGCCAAGGTTCGGTATCGAGATAGGTGGTGCCACCCAGCTCGGTTTGGATCCAGTGGTCCTCAACCCGGCCTTGACCGTCAAGGCTCAGATTCTGCGCGCTGGCACCTTCGGGGAGTTCGCTGACGTGCTGGGTCGAGATGCTGTGCAGCCAGGTCTGGCGGTCGTTACCGGTCAGGGTGAGCACCGCGCGGTGCGAGCGGTCCACCAGCACTGCATCTGTTTCGGCCGCCCGCTGCTCGCCCAGCGGATCGCCGAAATGCCAGATTGCGCCCGCGTCGGGTCCGGGATCGGGCGCAGGGACGGCGTTCACACGTCAACTCTACGGATCTTCGCGTGCCGTGCGCCTGGCGAGCGTGAAGCCGGCTGCACGCTCGTGGCTAGGCTTCTCGTCCATGGCTGCGCAGACGGACGTGATCGTCACTTTGGACGGCGAGATACACACGCCGGGGACACCGCTGCTGCACCCCGACGACCTTGCCGTGGTTCGCGGCGATGGCATCTTCGAGACGCTGCTGGTTCGCGACGGCGGGGCCTGTCTGGTTGAGCCGCATCTGCAACGGCTGACCAAGTCGGCCAAATTGTTGGATCTGCCGGAGCCGGACCTCCCCAGCTGGCGCCAGGCGATCGACGTGGCCACGAAGCAATGGTGCGCGGGCACCGCCGAGGAAGGCGCCCTGCGGTTGATCTACAGCCGCGGACGAGCGACCCCCACAGCGCCGACCGCCTATGTGATGGTCAACTCCCTACCCGACCGGGTGGCCGTGGTACGCCGGGAGGGGTTGGCGGCGATCACGCTGGACCGCGGGTTGCCGGCGACCGGTGTCGACGCGATGCCCTGGCTGCTGGTCAACGCCAAGACGCTGTCCTACGCGGTCAACATGGCCGCCCTGCGGCACGCCGCCCGGCAGGGCGCCGGTGACGTCATCTTCGTCAGCTCTGATGGCTACATCCTGGAAGGCCCCCGCTCGACGGTGGTCATCGCCACCGACTCCCACGAAGGGTCGGACGGCAATCGCTGCCTGCTGACACCGCCACCGTGGTATCCGATCCTGCGGGGAACCACCCAACAGGCTCTCTTCGAGGTGGCGCGCGCCAAAGGCTACGACTGTGACTACCGCGCCTTGCGGATCGCCGATCTCCATGGTGCCCAAGGGATCTGGTTGATATCAAGCATGACCCTGGCCGCCCGCGTGCACACCCTCGACGGTCGACGATTGCCCCGTTCGCCGATGGCCGCGGAATTCGCCGAGCTGGTCGACGCCGCTATCGTCAGCGACCGCTGAGGCGACGAAATCCTGTTGTGGGCAGGCCGGAGTGCGGGTACGGTCGGCCGTACACAGGGAAGGAGGTGGTCCGCGAAATTGATAGCTTCCCAGCGGGCCACCTAAAACCCCAGTTCACAAGCGGTTTTGCAACCTTCACCCCGGCGTCACCCCGGCGTCCGCGCGATTACCCGGCGCTAGCGGGGCGTAGCGGCACCACCTTCGCCCCCTTAGAGCCCGGCAGCGTTAACCCCATACGCCGCCTGCGACGGGGCTGTCCTTAGGCGTACAGTTGGCAGCGCTCGACGAGGATGTTGGCCAGCCTTTCCGGCTCGCTGACCATCAGCATGTGGCACGTGTCGACCTCGATTAGCGTCTGCACTCCGCCGAGCGCAGCGATGCATTCGTGTTGAATCTTCATCGAGACGGCGCTTCGATCACGCTGAGTGAGTATCCACGTGCGTGGCACATCGTCGGGCATACCGCTGCGGTCAACTTTTTCTATCATGACGGAGGGTGATTCCTGACAGGACCGAGCCAGCGTGAACCTGCGCTGTGCGGGAGTCATTCCGTTGCAAAATGCAAACCTCGCCAATGCAGTAGGCAAACCTCCCGAACGGCCTTTCTGCACATTGCGTTTCGCAGTGCGACGTGCGAACCAGCTCAGTGCCCCGGGAAGCGTGTCCACCAGGGCGCTGCCGTTGGCTGGTACTTGCGCGGCGGCCAAGATCATCTCCCGCACCCGCGCCGAGCCGAGCTTGGTGACAACACCGGGGACGGTCAGCCCCGCCAGCGAATGGCCGACGATCACGAGGTCGTCGAGCGCAGCATTCTCGATGTCCGACACGACCGAGTCAACCCATTCGTCGATACAAGCCGTGATCAGGTCACCGGGTTTGTTTCTCCGTCCCGGCAGGTCGGGGGCAAGCACGGTTAACTCCGGTGCTATCCGTTGGATCTCCGCGACTGTCAGCTCCCACGAATCGGCTGCGAACCCGCTCCCATGTACGAGGACCAATGCCGGCAATGCCATGGCGATCCTCCTTCAGCGCCGTGAGCCCAGAACCGCATCGTAAAGCAGGCCGCAGCCCGCGGCAAAGTTTGCCAAGGCCGCCC
>DATMMZ010000298.1:0-5694 GCA_035569455.1 Mycobacterium sp.
GTGACGATGATCCGGTCTCCGACCACCCCCGCCGCCGCCCCGGCCCGGGGCTGCAACATATGCGGCAGCTCCACCCAGCGGCTGTTGATCACGCGCCAAACCCGATCGGTTGCAGTCTTCCCGTTGGCACCATCGGTGATACCACCGAGCACAACCGGGTTCCCTTGCCACGTCACAGCCATCGCTCGCTGAACCGGAACCGGTAGGTCGTCGCCGCCCTTCCAACTATCGATCGCAGGGTCGTAGCCCTCATGCCGCGGGCTGACACCGCCGTCCCCACCAAGCCCGCCGAAGATCCAGATCGTGCCGTCGGCCTGGGTGGTGGCCACCTCCGTGCGGGCGATCCGGGCGTTCGTGATCGGCTGCCACCCCGCTTGCGGTTCGGTGGTGCTCGTTGGGCCGCTGCTGACGTTGCTACGGCCGCCACCGCCGCGTGACATCACGAAGTAGACACCGCTGATCACCAACAGCAGCGCCACGACGGCGGCCGCAGCGACAAGCAGGATCCACTTCTTGCCCGCGGGCCCAGGCCCGGGCGGGCCGGGCATGAGCTCGGGCCCGGCCACCTGCTGCGGCCACCGCGGCGGTTCCGATCCGCGTGCGGGGATCGCTTGGGTGCCAGCACCACCCATACGGTTGACCATCGACATGGCACGCGTCGGCACTTCGCCCGCACCTGCGGCCACGCCGCCCACGGTCCATAGGGGCGGCCCGGACGTGTCTGACGGTCCAGACCTGGTTGACGGAGTCGGAGCCGGCGTCAGAATCGTCCCGGTTTCACCGCCCGGCGGGGTGAGAGGCGCTCCGGACAGATCAGGACGCTTGCTGGGAACCGTCGGACTCTCTACTAGGTACTCACCGGTGGCGTCGGGAATCGCCATCGAATCCGGTGGCAGCCCGTTGTGCCGCTGAGCTGCTTGCAGCTCGCGGCCGAACTCCGCCGCCGACTCCGGCCGTTTCGCCGGGTCGAGCGACAACGCCCGCTCGATCGCCGTGCACACGTCGGCCGGGATTCCCCCGGGACGCATATCGGGAACCGGCACGGACGTGATCCGCAGATAGTGCGCGATAAGTTCTTCGCCGCCGCGGCGCTCGTGGGGGGCGTTACCAGCGATGAGCGCGTAAATGGTCGCGCCCAGCGAGTACACGTCCGCCGCGACCGTCGGCTGACGTCCGGCCAGCACCTCGGGCGCGGTGTATGCGATCGTGCCGGTGAAGACCCCGGTCACCGTTTCGTATCCACCAGCGATGTGCGCGATCCCGAAGTCACTGAGTTGCGGTTCGCCGTACTCATTCACGAGCACATTCCCGGGCTTGATGTCGCGGTGCAACGTGCCGGCCTTGTGCGCGGTTTCCATTGCGCCGCACAACTTGACGCCGACCCGCACGGCGTTGGGCCACGGGATCGGGCCAACCCGGCGCAGCCGCAGCTCCAGGGAGTCCGCGCTGTGGAAGGGCATCACGATGTAGGGTCGGTTACTCGCGGTGACGCCGACCTGCAAGATGTGCACGATGTTCGGGTGGCCGGAAAGCCCGCCCATCGCGTAGCCCTCACGCAGAAAACGTTCCCTGTGCGCATCGTCCAGATCCGCCGCCAGCACCTTGACCGCGACGGTTCGCCCCAGAGAAGTCTGATAGCAGCGGTAGACCACGCCCGAGCCGCCCCGGCCGACCTCGTGCGCGTCCGCAAATCCGGCGGCGGCCAACTCCGCAACAATCCCGCTCCACGGTGGGGTCGGGCCGCGATCCGTTTCTCCAGCCATTTTGTGCCTCTCGACCTCCAGTGTGAGGCGGATGTTTCGCGATCACCACCGCTAATGAGGACAAAGTCCCCGCAAACCGTTATGGGTCAAGATTCGGTCACACCGGAATCCGCAAACGGGTAACAGGCAACGGGACTGGAACCGATTTCTTGACCTCGAGAGATGCCGTTTGACCTGCGTAGATTGACGCGAAACCACAGCAGATCGCACGAAAGCACCTGGGATTCCGCCGAAGTTGTTGGGGGCGCCAATACCCGGACCCGGCGGATCACAAGGGTCGGTCTCGTTTGCGGGCGACAAGATCACTTCCTTAATCCGCTGGTCTTTCGGTTTTAACAGGACTGACGGCACCGGAGGATTGGACCTCGGATGTCTTGAGGAATGGACTCTTCCTGATCCCGCTGATCGCGGCTGCACAATTAAGTCCACGTATCAGCGCCGCGATCGCCTTTCCCACGGTAGTCGCGCTCCTTGCCACAGCCTGGATCACCAAGTCCTCCAACAACGAGCCTTGGGCATCGATTCTGTTGACCACGACCGTGTTGGCCGGCCTCGCGGCCGGTTCCGTAGCTTTGTCGCGGATTCAGCGGTCGAAAGTCGAGATGATCGAGCAGCTGGCGGGGCAACGGACGCAATTGGGCCTGGATCTGGCTTTTTCCTCGACGCACAACACGACCGCATTCTCCGGTGGGGCCAGATACAAGCCCACGACGTCGCTGACCTTGGCGATCAGTTCGGGTGGGTGGAGAATTTGAACGTCTCGGCGCGCCATGGCTGAATCCGGTATTCGCGCCACGCCTTGGCCACCGCCGAGAAACTGATCCCCAAGCGATCAGCCAACAGCCGTGAGCTCCAATGCGTGACACCAAGTTTTGGTGGCGGCGGTGTTAGCGTGGCTGAGACGATCTCACCGTGATCGAGGCTGCGCGGACGTCCCGACCGGGGCCGGTCGACCAGCCCCCGGATCCCCGACTCCTCGTAACGCGCCCGCCACGCGATCACCGTCGGCCGTGAAACCCCGGTGCGCGACGCTATCTCGGTGTTCGACACACCCCCGGCGGCCAGCAACACGATCCGCGCCCGCTGCGCCGACCCAGCCGTCACCGTCGACGACCGCGTCAACGACGCCAATTTCTCCCGGTCCCCATCCCGCACTCCCAGCGGAGCAATTCGCATGCACGATCATCCCAAAACCAACACTGTAAAGTTACTTCAGACACTGCCGCACTAGTTCCTGCTGTCGAGGTCGATCAGCACCTTCCCGATGGCTTTGCCGTCGGCGACGTGGCGTAGCGCGCTTGCCGTTTCGGTAAGGGGGAATGTGGCGCCGATGTGGGGCGCCACTCGACCCGAGATGAGAAGATCTCTGAGCTCTTCTTCGTTGCGCGCGAACTCATCCGGTGCGAGGTCCTGGAACTGAAACCCTGAGATCTGCACACCCTTCACCAGCACCAGGTTCAGCGGAATGCGGGGAATGACCCCCGAGGCGTAGCCGATGGTGACGAAGCGGCCGCCCCGGCGTAGCGATCGCAGGGCGGGCTCCGAGAGTTCACCGCCAACCGGGTCGATGACAGCATCAGCGCCCTCCGGAAGCGCGATGCGCAGCGCCGAGCGCACATCGCCGGATCGATGGTTGATCAGGTTTCGCGCGCCGTAAGAGGCTGCGACATCGAGTTTTTCGTCCGATGATGCGACGGCGGTGACAGACAGGCCGAGCTCATGAGCGAGTTGGACCGAGGCGAGGCCCACACCGCCGCCGGCGCCCAGCACGATGAGTTCGTCGCGGGTGCGCACCCGGGCGGCCGAGCGCAGCGCGTGATACGCCGTGCCGTACGCGACCCCGAACGCGGCGGCAGTGTGTTCGTCGATGCCGTCGGGTATCCGCCTCAGCCCGGCGGCCGGCACTACCACTTCGCTTGCAAATGCGCCGTACACCCCGGTTCCGGTGACCCGGTCACCCACTGCGAGATCGCCTGCACCGTCGGTGGTTTCGTCGACGACGCCAGCGAATTCACTGCCCGGCACAAACGGCGGCGGCACGCTGATCTGGTACTTGCCGGCGATCATCAGCACGTCGGGAAAGTTCACGGCGGCGGCGCACACGCGGACCCGCACCTCACCCGCAGCAGGTGTCGGTAGCGGGCGCTCCTCAATGCGAACCACCTCGGGCGGTCCATAGGCCGGGCACACTGCTGCGCGCATGGTCAGCGGGAGTAGTCGGTGCTTTCGGCCAGATCGGCGGCCGATTCCATCAGCTCCGTCACGATCGGGCCGAACGCCTGCAGTTTCTGGTCGTCACCGGCGCGCTGAAACCCCTGTTCGAGAACGATGGCCAGTTTCCATTTCGCAAGGATCAGGTAGTAGTCGAGGTCATCGACCTGTCGGCCGGAGACCTGCGCGTAGTGCGCGACCAACTGCGAGCGCGATGGCATCCCTTGTAAGTCGACGTAACTGGCCCCGACAGCCTCAGCCGCTTGGGTGTCCTCCGGCCAGCCCTGCACCATCCACGCCAGGTCGAGTTTCGGGTCGCCGACAGTGCCCATCTCCCAGTCGACGATGGCGGCCAGCCGCGCGGGCGCCCCGTCGAAGTACATGACGTTGGCGAACTGGTAGTCGCCGTGCATCAGACCCGGGATGAAATCGAGCGGCCGGTGGGCGGCCAGCCACGCAGTGGCGGTGTCCATGCCGGCCAACGCGCGACCCTTGATCCGGTCGAAAAAGCCTGTCCAGCGCTCGACTTGGCGGTCGTGAAACCCGTCGGGCCGGCCAACGTCGGTGAGGCCCTTCGCCCGCCAGTCGACCCTCGACAACAGCGCGATGCCTTCGGCCAGCTGGTAGGCGAGACCTTGGCGCGCGTCGAAATCCGTGTCGAACGGTGCCGGCCAGCGCTTGTCGTCCATCGGCGACCAGCCGTCGACGAATCCCATCAGGTAGAACGGACGGCCGAGAACGGAGGCGTCAGAGCACACCGCGACGGCCGGAGTATGCGGCACGTCCGTACCGTCCAGCGCCTCGATGATCCGCCACTCCCGAAGTATCCCCCTGTCGCGGTCGGATGGAGCGCCGGGCGGCGGGATGCGGATCACGCAGGTTTCCTCGCCGCGGCGGATCTCGTAGATCTCGTTCTGGGTGCCGCCCGAGAGAAACCGAGCCTGTGCGGGCTCGCCCTTGCCGGGCAGCGCGGCGCCGTCCATCCAGTCGGCAAGCCGCGAAACGTCGATCACAAATTTCCCACCTCGCGGTCGAGGTACTCGGCGAACTTGGCCCGGGCGGCGTCGCGCTTCTTCGGGATCCACTCGGTGGGCCAGATGTCGTCGCTGGGCTGGTAATCCCGCAGAACCTGCTTGGCGACCGTGGTCTTGTGCACCTCCGTCGGGCCGTCGGCGAGTCCCAGCGCGGCGGCGCCGTGAATCATCGACATGAACGGCATCTCGTTGGTGACGCCGAGCGCGCCGTGCACTTGCATTGCCCGCCAAGCGATGTCGTGCAGCACCGTGGGTAACACGACCTTCACCGCGGCGATGTCCTTGCGCACCTTCTTGTAATCGTTGTGCTTGTCGATCTCCCACGCGGTGTAGAGCACGAACAACCGGAACTGTCTCAGCTGGGCATAGGAGTCCGCGATGTAGCCCTGCACGAACTGCTTGTCCGAGAGGCGGCTGCCCGCCGTCTCCCGGCTCAGGGCGCGCTCGCACATCATGTCCAGCGCCTTGGACGACAGGCCGATCGAGCGCATCGCGTGGTGGATGCGGCCGCCGCCGAGGCGCGTCTGCGCGATGACGAACGCCTGGCCCTCGCCGCCCAGCAATGCTTCGGCCGGCACGCGCACGTTGTTGTAGTGGATGAGGGCGTGCGAGCCCTCGTCCTTCGATTCGCCGGACAGACCGACGTTGCGGACGATGTCAACGCCAGCGGTGTCGGTCGGCACCAG
>DATMMZ010000299.1:0-3792 GCA_035569455.1 Mycobacterium sp.
ATAGGCCCCGCAACTTGCACGGCGCGAGCGCAACATTCTTCAGGATGCTGAGATGTGGGAAAAGATTATATTGCTGGAACACCATGCCGATGCGCTCGCGGAGCTGGTCGGGATCGTCGCGCAACACCGACCGGCCGTCCAGCAGGATGTCGCCGCTATCGGGCTCATACAGTCGGTTCAGGGTACGCAACACCGTTGACTTACCTGAGCCAGACGGTCCAATCACGGCCACTGTGCTGCCCGCGGGGGCCTCGATATCGACGCCGCGCAGCACCTTTGTCCCGCCGAGAGTTTGGTGAATATCCCTGGCTTCCAACGATACTGACGCTCGCCCTGCGGTGTCGGCGGTCACGCGATCCCCTGGCCGAATGTGGACGCGACCATATCGGGCTCTTCCGGCTCAGCCTTGCCACCGCCGCGGCGAAGCCGGATGTCGATGTAGTTCACCAAATGCGTTAACGGAATTGTCAATATCAAGTAGAAGAGACCGGCGGCCACCAACGGCGACAAGTTGCCGGTCTGCGCGTTGAGGTCGCGGCCCACCTGAAACAGCTCTCGCTGTTGGGCGACCAAGCCCAGGAAGTACACGAGTGCGGAGCCCTTCAACAGCGCGATGAACTGATTGACGAGTGCCGGCAGCACCCGTCGTATTCCCTGCGGCACGACCACCAGTCGCATCGCAGCCGGATAGCTGAATCCCAGGGCACGAGAGGCTTCCAGTTGGCCGGGGTCGATACTCTGAATACCCGACCGCAGAATCTCGCCCATGTAGGCGGCCGCCATCAACCCCAACGCGGCAATGCCAAGCGGGTAGGGATTGTTGTGCGTCAGCCCGCTCACCAATGGCCCAACGCCCAGCCCGATGAGCAGGATGATCACTGGCTCGGGAAGACCGCGAAAGATGTCGGTGTACACCCGCGCCGGCCAGCGCAGCCAGCGTGAACGCGACATCCCGGCCATTGCCAGCACCATGCCGAGCACCAGCCCGATGACGATGGCACTATTCGTCAGAATCATTGTGTTGGGCAGCCCGGTGGTCAACAAAATGGGGATGGCCTGTCGGTACATATTCCAGTCGAAGAAAGAGTCTTTTAACTGGGCCATCATCGACTTCGGCGCGGCCGGGCCCACCGGGTTGCGATGCTGGTTCGCGACGATCGCGGCGAAATCTGGCAGGTTTGGAGCGGGGGCGGCCTGCGACCCCGGTTTCCAGCCAGCCGGCATCGTACGCGGCACCCACTTGCAGTACAGCTTCGCCCAGGTACCGTCGGCGATGACGGCGTCCAGCCCCGAGTTCAGCGCATCGACCAGCGGCTTATTGTCTTTGGCGACCGCATAGGCCACGAAATTGCCAGGGCTGAAAGTGTTCGCGACAACCACCGCCGGGTCGCCCGGTCGGATTACGGTCGATGCCAGAGCTCCGGGCGCCACCCACGCGTTGAGCTGGCGCATCTTCAGGCTGGCGTACAACGTGGCGAAGCCAGGGTACTTCACAGGTTGCAGGTGCAAGGTGTCGACAACGTAGGACTCCTCGACGGTGCCCTGAACCACGCCGATACGCTGGCCGGCGGCCAGATCACTGAATTTAGTGATCCCAGAACCCGGCGGCACCACAAGCGAGTAGTAGCCGAAGTCGTAGCCGTTGGTGAAGTCGACGGTGCCCCGCCGCGCGTCGGTGGCTTTGATGGCCGACGAGCCGACGTCGAAGCGCCGGGACGCCACCTGGGCGAGCAGCCCGGAGAAGTCGGTGGCGAAGAAGCTCAGTTGCAGGCCCAGCTTGTCGGCAATGGCACGCAACAGCTGGTTGTCGAAGCCGGTGAACTCTCCGCCCGAGTTGACGCAGACGTTCGGCGGCGCATCCGACAACGTGCCGACGGTCAGCACGCCTGGTGTGCCCAGCCCCAATGCGCCGATGTTCACCGCGCTCAGCGGCTCGACGGTAGCCGTTGTGTGGTCGTCGCCTTGTTCTATGCCGCGGTTCTCGGTCATGTCTTTCGGCAAGACGCTCGCACTGTCCAACCCGGCTGGCGCACATTGGTTCTTATCGGAGGGCGCGGGCATGGCGGGTGCAGCCACCAGGCCGCACACCATAAAGATTGTCGCGGTCAGTCCGAGCAGCTTTCCGCCGCGCTTGGCGCGCTGGCCCACGCACAAACTCATCACCGCCAACCGTATCGAGTGGCGGGCGAATCGGCGCGTTAAGAACCGATTTTCAGCGCACCAGCGAAGGCTGGCCGCGGGCCACCTCGGCTCCGGTGCGTACCGGAAGCGGGCCCGGTTCAATGTGTCCAACGGCCTGGGGCGCGGCGAAGACTCTGCGACGGAAGAGTTCGGCCAGCATGGTCTGGGCCATCAGGTGGGAACGGGCGACGCACGCGGCCCGTGCGGCTTCCGGGTCATGCCGGTGAATCGCGGAGTTCTCTTCCTCGTAGAACGGCAACGTATCGTCGCGGCTGATCTGGTAGGTCATCCAGAACACCCGGGGGATGAGGTTTTCCGAGGCGCGGATCGTAGCGTGCAGTCGGGGTCCCGCGTACTCGTCGTTGACGGTGCGCCGGTATTCCGCCGCTATTTCAGCAAAAGCTCGTGATTCCTTGGCGTTGCGCAGCGATCGCATGAGCGCGTCGAGCTGCCCCAGGATCCGCGGCGTGGGGTTGGCGGCCGCGCGCGCCGCGGCGATGCCGTTGAGCTGACCGTCGAGTTCGTGGTGCTCGAGGACGGTGTCTTCGTCGAACCGCTCGACGAACGCGCCGCGGTGATAGCGGGTCGACACAATGCCGTCGTGTTCGAGTTGGACCAGCGCCTCTTGAATGGGGACGCGGCTTACCCCGAGGCCATGTGCGATCTCATTGCGGTCGACACGGTCGCCGCTGCGCAGCTTCCCGGTCAGCACCAGGTTGAGGATGTGCGAAACAACCTGGTCCTTTTCTTTGACCCCATATTTCTTCGGCATCAGTTTCGTTGAGTCTCTTTCAAGTCTTTCTGGCGCGCATCGGCCACCCAGCGCTGGCAAGTTTCTCATGAATTGGTGGCTGCGTTCGGGTGTTTGGCAGATGAAGCGGGGGCAAACGTAAGCCGGAGGCTCTAACGGTTGTCGCGCCAGCGGCACAGCGCCTCCGCGGCGGTCAGGTCGTAGTCCGGACCGTTGCAACCGACGGTCAGCAGCGTCACGCCGAGCTCCGTGAGGCCAGCGGCGTTGGCGATCAGCCCGTCGATGCCTTCACCGCGCCGGACGCCGCTGTTGTCCTCCACTCCGGCTGACCGTTCGACGGTGGCCGGGTCCCGCTCGACGGCGGCGCAGTGGTCGTCCAGCACGGCGGCCGCTCCCGGGTAGGTGTCGGCGGTGGTGAAGCCATGCCAGATGTCGGCATATTCGGCGACCAGGCGCAGGGTCTTGCGTGGGCCCTTGCCACCGATCAGCACCGGGATCTGGCGGGTCGGCGCCGGATTGAGCTTGGCCAGGCGCGACTTGATGCGGGGCAGCGCGGCCGCCAGGTCATCCAGACGGCTGCCGGCGGTGCCGAACTCGTAGCCGTACTCGTCGTAGTCCCTGTCTTTCCAGCCGGATCCGATCCCCAGGATGAGCCGCCCATCAGAAATGTGGTCGACGGTACGGGCCATGTCGGCGAGCAGTTCCGGATTGCGGTAGGAGTTGCACGTCACCAATGCGCCGATCTCGATGCGCGATGTCTGCTCTGCCCAGGCCGCGAGAACCGTCCAGCATTCGAAGTGGGGGCCGTCGGGATCACCGTAGAGCGGGAAGAAGTGATCCCAGGTGAAGGCGACGTCGAC
>DATMMZ010000300.1:0-8526 GCA_035569455.1 Mycobacterium sp.
GAGCCATCTCGAGGAGTTCGTCGACGGACCACTGGTCGTAGGCATGCGCGCCGTATTTCACCGCGGCGACACGTCCGTTGGCGTCGATCAACATGTCGGCGGGCAAACCGAGATTCCCGTTAGTCGGGTTGGCCGGCATGAGGGCGCGGCGTTTGGTGATTGCGGTCTTGATGGCATGCCACCACCCACCGGGCATCGCTCGCCAGGCTCCCGGCTTGAGTATCGCCTTGGCCGACGCCTCCACACCGAATCGGCGGTACAGCTTCTTGTCGGGATCACCGACGACGTGAAAGGGCAGATCAACCTCGTATTTCCGCAATTCTGTTGGGGTGGAATGGAATACCACTACCTCCCGGACTCCCGTCGCGGTGATCTCACTGAGCCGGTTGCTGATCGAGCGTAAGTGCAGGTTACAGATCGGACAGCCGGCGAATCGGCGAAACTGCAGATGAGTCAACGCGCCACCCGGGTCAGGGATCGCGATGGATTCCCCGGAGATGCCGGTGAGGTTCAGTTGCGGGAACTGGTCGCCCACCCCGACGCGGGTGACGGGGGTCTTGGCCTGGCGGGACATACGTTTCCTTCGTTCCATCATCTGATCGCGCCGACGAGCTTCTCGAGGGTATCCCACGAGGTGCCGAAGCTCTTGTTCAAAGTGAAGTAACTAATACCCAGCTCTTCGTGGAGTTGATGGATGCGTTCGGCCGCACCGGAAACCGGAAGGTCGAGCACTGTAGTGAGCTTGCGGAGTTCGGCCTCGTCAGCGTCGGGTTCCAGCAGGCGCAGCAGCGAGAGGTCGCTGGGATCATCAATGGAGACTTGAAAGAAGCTGAAGCTCAACTCAATTTTGTCGAGGCGGCTACCGGCCTTGCCTTTGACGAAGTTGACCCGCTCGGCAAGATCGGCGTCGGTGCCCATGGACGCGATGGCCACGATGTCGGCCTGCTGAGCCGCCATGGTCAGCAGCTTGTCGCCGGCGCCGGCGACCATGATTGGCGGGGGAGTCTGTACCGGTGGCGGGATGTGGCCGGGATCCGATAGCAGTCTGCGGATTTCGGTGACGGTTTCGGTCAGGATGCGCACCCGTTGACCCGGGCTGGGGTAGGGCAAACCGGCCGCTTCGAACTCTTGCTCGACGTAGCCGGTGCCCAGCGAGATGATCAGGCGCCCGCCGGTGGCGGAGTCGACGGCGGCGAGGTCACGGGCCAGCAGTGCGGGCCGGTAGAACGACGCGTTGATCACCAGGTTGCTGACCTGCACTTTGGGCGCAGCCTCGGCGATCGCCACGAGTGGAACCAAGGGTGCGGTGAATCCGAGGTGATCCGGTAGAAGGACAACGTCGAATCCGACGGATTCGGCGCGGCGCGCTTCTTCGGCGATCTCCGGCACGGGGTTCTGGCCGATCAGTGTCAAACCAAGCTTGATGGGCCTCACGGGCATGGTGGCTTCCTCTCGGGGTTCATTAGTTTGTCATACTGCCAGTACAGTCAATGCCTCATAAGTTTGATTAATTCCCGGTAGGGAGCCTGGGAGTATCTTCGGTAGACTAGGAGTCCGATGAATTCCCGCCCCGCGAAGCGAAGCCCGTATCGGTCCCGATTGCGTGCCGAGCAAGCCGCCGCGACCTGCCGGCTAGTGCTGGATGCTGCCACGCGGCTGTTCCTGGAACGGGGTTACGCTGGGACTTCGATCGATGCGATCGCCGAAGAGGCCGGGGTGGGGCGTTCCACGGTCTTCGCCGCGGCCGGTGGCAAAGCCTGGCTGCTGAAGACCGCGTACGACCGGGCAATCGTCGGCGACGACGAGCAAGTGCCGTTCGCGGAGCGCCCCGAAGCGCGCAAGCTATTCGCAATGAACGACCCGACTGAGATCGTGACCGCCTATGCCGGCCTGCTCAGCGACGCCGAACGGCGGGTGTCCGCGATCTACGAAGTGGTGCGTTCAGCCGCGGCGGCCGACCCCGAGGTCCACGAACTGTGGACCGAAATCGATCGGCAGCGACTCGCGGGGGCGAAGCGCATCGCAACCCTGCTAAGCGGCAAAGGGGGACTGCGTAAAGGCCTTACAGTTCATCGTGCCCGCGACATCATCTGGATCTACAACGACCCCGGCCTGCACCACGCGCTGGTCGGCATCCGCGGCTGGCGGCAAAACAAGTACCGCGAGTGGTTGGCCGACACCCTCAGGTATCAACTCCTCGGGTGATTCCAGACTGGCTCTGCTAAGTCACCCACTCCGGTTGTTGCGACACGTCCACCGCGCTGAAGTCCTTGTGCGCGAGGCCGGCCGTGGTGCCGCCGTCCACGACGAATTCCGAGCCCGTCGAGTAGCTCGAGTCGTCGCTGGCCAGATAGACGACCAGGTTGGACACCTCCTTGGGCTGGGCGATCCGGCCCAGCGCCGACTGGAAGATGTCTTCGGGAACCCACTCCGTCATCGGGGTCTTGACCAGTCCGGGGTGAATCGAGTTGACCCGGATCCCGAACGGCCCCAACTCCATTGCGGCGGACTTCGTCAATCCCCGAACCGCGAACTTGGTCGCGGTGTAGCCGTGGCACCCGAGTGTGCCGGCCATCCCCTCGATCGACGAGATGTTGATGATCGAGCCGGCGCCGGCCTCCTTCATCGCTTTCACCGCGGCCCGGATGCCGAGGAACACGCCGGTCAGGTTGATGTCGAGGATGCGTTGCCACTCGGACAATGCGTAATCCTCGATGGTCCCGACGTTGATGATGCCGGCGTTGTTGACCAGGACGTGCAGGCCGCCGAATTCGCTGACCGCCGTCGCCACCGCTGACTCCCAGTCCTCGGGTTGGGTGACGTCGAGATGGACGTAGCGGGCGCTGTCGCCGAGCTCCTTGGCCACCACCTCGCCCTCGTCGTCCAGGATGTCGCCGAACACGACTTTCGCGCCCTCGGCCACCATCGTCCGCACGTGGGATGCGCCCATGCCGCGCGCGCCGCCGCTGACCAACGCGACCTTCCCGGTCAATCGATCTGCCATAGATTTCTCCCGTTCATTCCGACATTGTTCTTCGACGATTACTCGCTAGCCGCCTTGATCCACCAGCACCGCGCCGTCCGGTTGGTTCCCGAGCGTCTGCAGCGGGATGTCCTCACCTTTGGCCGTGAGCCGAACGATCTGGGCCAATTGCCCGGGGGCGTCACACTGCAGATAGTGATCGGCGCTCGGCACCACCCAGTAGCGGTTACGACCGGGCTTGTGCTTCAGATACCTCTGCCAGACATAGTTGGGGACGCGCACCGGGGAGACGTTGTCATGTAGGCCCCACACCACCGTGGTATTGACTTTGCTCCCGGAAAGCGCTTCCAGCCAACCGGTTTCATCTGCGGCGCGCTCATTCAGATATTGAATGAGGTCTGGCATCACGCGAATTCCGTCGTTGTGGGCAAAGCACTTCGCCAGCGCGGCGATCTCCGGGTCTTCCGGCGTCCGCCGCGGCATGAACGTGGTCACTCCCAGGCCGGCCGCCAGAGTCTCTGGCGTCGTCGCTGCTGCCGTCGCTCGCGCCGTCGCGGGGTCGAGAAGCGCGGTTTGCCACACCGTGAGATTAGAAAGCGGGAGGAAGATGTTGGCGTTCGTAAAGATGGCATCGATGGGCAGCGCCGGCGGATCTTCGGCGGCCAACATGCCCAGCGCGATCATGCCGACGCTGCTGCCGCGATCATGGGTGAGCATTCGGTATTCCGTCAGTTTCCACACTTCAGTGATCGCGTGGGCGAGCAGACGTGCGTCGTCGTACAGCGAATAGACGTACGGCTCGGGGGGCTTGTCGGACAGTCCGTGGCCCGGGAAGTCCAGCAGGAACATGTCGAACTCTGAGCTCAGTTCACGCGCCAAGGCGAAATAGTCGATGCTCGACGTCGGGAAGCCGTGCACAAGCACCAGCGCGGGTGCGCCGGGCGTGCCGCAGCGCCGGCTGAACACCGTGACTTCCTGTCCATCGTTGGCGGCGGTTGACGACCGCCACCGAAGTTGCGTACTGCCGCTTTGCCACTCCGCGAAGATGTCCAAGCTGCCAGCATCTCAGAGTTGATCGCGGTTAGACAACGGGTTGGCCGGCCAGGCTTCCCAACTGATCATGGTCCGCAGCGGCCCGGCGAATACCGGTCGCACCGCCGCTGATCGCCATCGCTCCTCGACCAGCGGCGCGAGGGCGGCGGTGGTGGCGAGAGGATCGTCGTCGAGGTACACCACAGTGATGTATTGCGGGTCGGTTCGCCATCCCTTCGGAGCGCGCCATGCGGGAGTCGAACCGAATGTCCACGCGCCGGCCGTGCCCGGCGTGGCCAGCAGCGCCGGATAGTGTTCGGCGTGCAGCCACTGCAGCCAGTGGTTCGGGCGCCCGTCGGTTGGTTCCTCGACGATCAGCAGTACTCCGCGGTGTGGCCGGAATGGCACCACCTCGGCGGAAATCAGTGCGTGCGGCGAGGATTGCCACTCCAGCAGTCGCAGGCCGGCCACTTGCAGTGATGGTCGCGTCACCGGAAAGCGACCGTTTTCCCGCAGTGCGCGGCCGAGCGCAACGAAGTCATCGAAGGTTTCTTCAACGGGTTCGCTGACGTGATAGTGGACGGCGTTGCCCAGCTGTTTCAGTGGTTCGTGGGCCGCCAAGCGATGGTCGGCGCAGTCGCCGTCGGCGATCCAGCGCAACCCGTGCACAATGCCCGGTAGCTGGTACTGCTCGGGCATGTGATCCAGCAGGTGCCAACGCAGGTAGCTGCCGTCATCGTCGGCCGGCGCCGACGCGGTAAGGCTGAATATGCCTGCCTTGACTCGGTTCACGTCGGACCTCTCATTCACGGCCCAATCACGAAGCAGCGGCCATTGCTCGTGTTCAGCAATACCTCTTGAACAGCGGCCTTGTCGATGGTCGGAAATTCGAAACGATGCGTTTGTTGGCCGGCGGCGATGTCGGCGTCCTGAGACTCGTTGGTACCGTCCGCCTTACGCACCAAAGCCGTGATTTTGTCCGGCTTCGACAGGTTCTGCGGCTCATGGAAGTACCACACTTCGATCCCGGCGCCTGCTGAATTCTCTCGCCAGCCATCGGCGTAATAGCACGCCGGATTGCCCTCAGCGTCCGGCGGCGGTGGCGGGCATATCGATAATCCGACGCACTGTGGCGTGCTGGTAGCCGTGGCCGGCGAAACGGTGGTCGGCGGTGGCTTCGTCGTGCTCGGAGCGGATGCTATTGGTGGCGACGGCTGCTGCGATGCGCACCCCGCAACACCCACGCATGCCATCGCGATGATGGCTATGAATCGGATCGCCTTCGACATGGAAGCCCTCGTTTCAGTTGTTCTCGTCGGTCGATGGCGAGCCGTGGAGCTCGGCGAGCGCCTGCAGGTTCTCCAGGTAATGCTGCAGGGAGGTATGCCTGAAGATGGCGCTGACGATCGTGCCGCCGTGCGCGGCGATATCGGCGAGGGTGTCGCGGGTCCGTTCCGGCTCGTTGATCGGGTCCAGCGGCGACGGGGGTGGCAGCACCACCTCGAATTCTGGCCTGATTTCGAAGCGGCCCAACCAGTCTCGAACCTCTGCCAGGCTCACGTTGAAAGGGGCCCAGCCATCGGCCAGGGTTACCGCCCGGCGCAACGAGCGCAGCGTGCGCCCACCGATCCAGATGGGCACCCGATCCTGGACCGCGCACGGGTCGACGACCATGCCGCCGAAGGAATAGAACTCGCCGTGGTAGGCGGGTTCGGGCACCGACAGTGACGCGCGAAGCGCCCGCAGCGCATCGTCGGCCCGTGGTCCGCGGTCATCGAAGGGAGCGCCGATGAGGTCGAACTCTTCCTTGAGGGTGCCGACGCCGACTCCGAGGATGAGCCTGCCGTTGCTGACCTTGTCCAAGGTGCCGTAGCTCTTGGCGATCTCGAGCGGGTGGTGATACCCGAGCACCAGCACGTGGGTGGCCAACCGGATTCGTCGGGTGCGCGCGGCCAGGTAGCCCAATGTTGCGAGCGGATCCCAATAACGTGTTCCGCGGCGGCCGTGTTCGGGTGCGGGCAGCGCAATGTGCTCGCTGCAGGTCAGGTGGTGGTAGCCGAGCCGGTCCGCGGTCTCGGCGACCCGGGCCACGTCCTCGATCGAGGCGTCTTTCTCCCAGTCGGCGCTGATCCGGGGCTGCCTGATTACCACGGGCGTGCTGACCGACAGTTTCGCGGTCGCGGTGCTCATCCCTGCATGTATCCTCCGGCGTCGACGGGGATCGATTGTCCCGTGATGGTTCGGCTTTCGTCGCCGGCAAGGAACAGCGCCAGGTTGGCGACATCCTCTGGCGAGGAAATATCTTGCAATGCAACACCTTTGAGCGCTTTCGCGCGCTGCCTCGCAACGTCAACCCCGTTTTCGTCGGCGGTGCGCTGCACCCATTTGCGGAACAGTTCGGTGTCGATGGCGCCGGGCACGATGCAATTGCAGCGGATGCCGTAGGGCCCGACCTCCAGCGCGACGGTCTTGGTGAACGCCCGAAGCGACGCCTTCGCGGTGACGTAGTGGGTCTTGCGGACCATGCCGGCGTAGCCCGCGGTGGAGGAGAAGTTGAGGATGACTCCGCGGCGGCGTTGCAGCATCGACCGGTTGAGCACTTCGCGAGTGCACAGCATCGCCGCCGTCACGTCGATGGCGATCGTGGAGTTCCAGTTGTCCAGAGTCTGCTCCCAGATCCAACGGTCCTGGCCGGGCGCGGCCGCGTTGTTGCACAGGATGTCGACCTGGCCGAATTCGTCGACTGCCCTTGCCACCATGGCCGCGACGTCGTTTTCGTCGGTCACGTCGGCGCGCATCGCGACGGCGCCGGATCCGGCCGCCTGCGCGGCTTCGCGGACAAGGTCTTCACGCCGCGCGGCCAGCAGCACCCGGGCGCCTTCGCGGACGAACAATGAGCCCAAAACGGGACCAAGGCCGGTGCTCGCCCCGGTGATGATCGCGACCTTGCCCTGCAGCCGGTCTGTCATTGCGCAATCGTAGCGAGCGGCCGGTTGGTTTCCGGCGGGCAGATACTGGGTAGTTTCGAACGGTATTCGAATTGGTGCCGGCAAAGATCGAATCTGATCGGGAGTGACCTGTGGCCACCCAGCCCAAACGTGTCGCGATGCCGGCCGGGATAAGACACACCTATGGCGCGCTCGACCGTGCCCAGGTGGTGGCGGGCTTGCACAACCTGACACGACGCGTCGGCGTACAGCGCGTAACGATGCGTGAACTCGCCGCCGAACTCGGTGTCGCCGTGCCCTCGGTCTACTACCACGTGCCGGGAAAGCAGGCCGCTCTGGACCTGCTCGCCGAGTCCCTGCTGGCCGCAATCCCGGTTCCCGCCGCCGGCCCGTGGGACGCGCGGCTCATCGAGCTCTACTGCACCGCACGCGAAGCGATCCTCGCGGTTCCCGGTGTCGCCGGCGTACTGCAAACCAGGAGCGGTGGCGAAAGCGCGCGCCGCCTCGACCGATTCAGCCGTTCACTTCTCGCGGAAGCGGGACTCGCGAACACCCGTGCGGCCGCGGCCCATTCGGTGTTGTACACGTACCTGCTGGGCTCGGTAACCCAGGAGGAATCGCGCTCGGTAGCCCCGGGGGCGCGCGGCGATCGTCAAGCCGCCGCACGCTTTCGCGCCGGACTCAACGTGATCGTGTCCGGTATCCAGGCATCCGCGGTGTGGTGATGCCTGTTGCGACGTTGGGTGCGCGGCATCAAACGGTCGCGGGGTCACGCGTTTCGAGCCACGCGTGGATTCGTTCGCCCACGGAAGCCCACCCGGGGTCGAGCATAATGTCATGGCTCATCTTGGGGTAGATCTCTGCTTCGGTGTGATAGGCAGCCGCGGTGGCCCGGACTTCCGCCTGCGTGAAACAAACGTCATCTTCGGCCCCCAAGACCAACAGCGGGGTGGTGACCAGGCTAGGTCTGGGTAGGTTGAGCCACAACATGTCGAGCGCGAGTTTTCCCGCATACTCTTCGCAAAGCTGGGCGGTGTAGCGCACCACGTCGGCCTCGGGAGTCAACTCCGAGAAGAAGGTCTCGCGGGCCAATTCGGGCGTGCCACCGACACTGCGCAACGTCTTGGTCACGGCCAAGCTGCTTGCTGTGTACCACGGATGCCGCTTGAATCTGCGCAACAAGAATCCGGCGATGCCGCTCGGCGGTGCGGAGGCAACCAGCACCGCGGCTGGGGCGTCGTGCGATTCGAGGTATTTTTGCACCACGAACCCGCCCAGGGAGTGGCCGATTACTACCGGTCGTTCGGGCAGGCTATCGGCAATTGAAGCGACATCGTCGACGAAGTCCGCGATCGAACACAACCGCATGGGTTTTGGCGCGGGGCTCTTTCCGTGACCACGAAGGCTTACAGCCAGCGATCGATAGCCCTCCTGGGCGAAGAAGTCGAGGAAGTACTCGTCCCAACACCAGGCGCCATGCCAGGCGCCATGGACGAAGAGCACGGGCGCCTTATGCGACTCGCGGGAAGGCCCCTTGTCGATCACCTCAAGCATCAACCTCAC
>DATMMZ010000301.1:0-5850 GCA_035569455.1 Mycobacterium sp.
CATCCCGTTCGCCCAGCCCAACTCGCTGACCCGGGTGTACGCTGTCGCGTCCGGCAAGGGCGGGGTCGGAAAGTCCACCGTCACGGTCAATTTGGCCGCCGCGATGGCCGCCCGCGGCCTATCGGTCGGTGTGCTCGACGCCGACATCCACGGCCATTCCATCCCCCGGATGATGGGCACCACCGACCGGCCCACCCAGGTCGAGTCGATGATCCTGCCGCCCATCGCCCACGAGGTGAAGGTCATCTCGATCGCCCAGTTCACCCAGGGCAACACCCCGGTGGTGTGGCGCGGGCCGATGCTGCACCGGGCGCTGCAGCAGTTCCTGGCCGACGTCTACTGGGGAGACCTGGATGTCCTGCTGCTCGACCTGCCGCCGGGGACCGGCGACATCGCCATCTCGGTGGCCCAGCTGATCCCCGGCGCGGAGATCCTGGTGGTGACGACGCCGCAGCTGGCCGCGGCGGAGGTCGCCGAACGGGCCGGCAGCATCGCGCTGCAGACCCGCCAGCGCATCGTCGGCGTGGTGGAGAACATGTCGGGGCTGATGCTGCCGGACGGGTCGAAGCTGCAGGTATTCGGCGAGGGCGGGGGCCGGCAGGTCGCCGAGCGGTTGTCCCGTGCGGTCGGCGCCGACGTTCCGCTGCTGGGCCAGATCCCGCTGGACCCCGCCCTGGTGGCCGCCGGGGATGCGGGCATGCCGATGGTGCTGAGCGCACCCGACTCCCCGGTGGGCAAGGAACTGCTCAACATCGCCGACGGCCTCTCGACACGGCGACGCGGACTGGCGGGAGTGTCGCTGGGGCTGGACCCGACCCGACGCTAAGTCAGGTCGCGTCGGTGTCGAACGGAGTGTGTCCCCCGGAAGCGGGCGGTACCCCCAGTTCGGGCCGGTGTACCGGCTCAGTCGGCTGCACCGGCTGGGCGGGCGACCCATTGACCGGCTTGTCGAAGTTCCCGGTAAAGATGGAATCATCGCCGTCGAGCAGATGCTTGGTCAGCGCCGCGCGCGGGGTCATGCCGCGCAGTTTCTGTAGCTCGCCCAGATGCTCACGCAGGTCATCGAACTCGGGACCCATGTCCTCGCGCAGCTGGCTGGTCACACCGCTGAGATAGTCGCGCGCCTGCCGCAGTGCGCTGGCCGTCCAGCGGATCGCGCCCGGGAGCCGCTCTGGGCCGAGAACCACCAGCCCGACCACAACGAGGACGAGCATCTCCCCCCAACCGATGTTGGCGAACATCTAGCTGGTGTCGGGGTCGGGTTTCACCGTCAGCGTGACGTGCCGACCATCGCGGACCACCTCGACCGGGGCGTCCTGGCCGATGGTCAGCTGCCGCACGGCGACAACGAACTCGTCGGCATCGGCGACTTTACGGTTGCCGATCTTGACTATCACGTCGTTTTCCTGGATTCCGCCCTTTTGCGCGGGACTTCCTGCCTTCACATTGGCGACCTGCGCACCGGCTGCGATCGCATTGCTCACCGAGCGGGTGCTGATCCCGATTGTCGAGTGCACGATCTTTCCGTCTTTGATCAGAGTTTGCGCAACCACCTTCACCTCGTTGACCGGAATCGCAAAGCCCAGCCCGCTCGCGCTGTCCGACAGGGACTTACCGGCGGTGTTGATGCCGATGACCTGTGAATCCATGTCGATCAGCGGGCCGCCGGAGTTGCCGTGGTTGATGGAGGCGTCGGTCTGGACCGCGTCGATGACGGTGTCGGTGTCAGATCCCTCCCCCGACAACGGAACGGGGCGGTGCAGTGCGCTGACGATGCCGTGGGTCACGGTGCTGCGCAGCCCCAGCGGGGCACCTGCCGCGAGGACTTCGTCGCCGACGCGTATCTTGTCCGAATCGCCGAGCCGGGCGACGGTCAGATTGTCGACGTTGTCGACCTTGAGCACGGCCAGGTCGGTCTTGGGGTCGCGGCCGACGAGGTTGGCGGGCACTTCCTTGCCGTCGTTGAACACCACGGTCGTCTTGAACTGGCTGGGGTTGTTGGCCGCCTCGGAGATCACGTGGTTGTTGGTGACGATGTAGCCCTTGCCATCGATGACGACGCCGGAGCCCTGCATGCCCTCCTGGTCGCTCTTCGACTCGATGGTCACCACGGAGTCCTCGGTCGCGGCCGCCACCTTGGCGAACCGGCCGGCCGGTCCTTCAGCATTGTTGGGGGTGGCCAGCGTGACCTTCGACGTGGTGAACGCTTCGACGACTTCAGCCGTCTTACGGCCGATCACGCCGCCGAGCGTGCCGATCACCAGCGCAATTAACAGCAGCACGGCCAGGGCGAGATAGGACACTTTGCCGCCGAACAGCACGTCGCGCACGCCGAGCTTGCCGCCGTAGCCCAGCACGCTCGGCGGTGGCGCCGGGGCCACCGCAGGGCTCCCCAGAGCCGCCGCAGCCGCAGGGTCTCGCCACGGATCGTCGGGTTCGTCGGTCTGGGAGCCGTCTTTCTCGGCCGCCAACGCGCCGGCGTCGATGGGGTGACGCTGCAGCGTGTCGACGTTGCCGGCGGGCCGACTGAACGCCTCCTGAAGGACCGGGTCGGCCGGATCATCGTGGGGCTTGAACTCACCCTGGTCGCGGTACTTCTGCGGGCGCACGCGCTCCGCCACGAAGGACCCCAATATCCCGCGGGGGCGACCGAACGCTTGATGCGATGCGGGGTCGACCGGTGGGCGGTCGACGGGACGCGGCGCTAGGCGTTGGCCGCCGTCATGGCCGCTGTTGTTGCCTTGGTCGGAGGTCACCTTATCCTCTTTGGATCCTCGTCTGAGCGCTCGAGACATCTCGATGGCCATGGACAGGGTCGTCTGCGGGCAGGAAGTTGCCCTTGTCCACCCTAGTATCCATATTTCCTGATTGGCCGCTTACGCCCCGGCGAGTAGCCGTCAAGCTACCGGCGCTTACGCTGGTCACGCCCGTCGCGGTCGGCGGAAGGGTCAGATCGTGGTGTCGTGTCGTCGAACGGGCTATGCGGGATCTCAGACAGCAATCCGAGCAGCGTGCTGGGGATGCGGATCGGGTGGGAGTCGCGCAGCGCGGACCGCGCCCGGCTCTGGTCATCCACTTCGGCCGCGCATTGGGGGCACATCGAAAGGTGATGTGCGGCCCGCAAGTGTGCGGTCATCCGCAGCTCGCCGTCGACGAACGCCGCGATGGCCTCGATGGACAGATGCTCGGTAGAACCAAACTGCCGCGGTGCACCCACCGGCGCATCACTCTGGGAGGCAAATTGTGCGGGGAGCCAGGAGAACGCGCGGCGGAACACATGTCCTCGCTCAACCATCACCGGTTCCTTTCGCTGCCGCCCACCCCTCGAATGTAGCGCGGCGCCGTGCCTAATAGGCATGTTCAACGGGCAAAAGCCCAGGATTATTGGCCGTGACTGTGGATACCGGCCAGTTCGTCAGGGCCGGGTCGCTGAGCTAGGCCGACTTGGCGTGCGGCGCGTCGGCATAGCCGTCATGGTCGGGATGCGCGGCCAGGTAGTCGCGCAACGCCTGACGTCCACGGTGTATGCGGCTGCGTACGGTGCCCAGCTTCACGCCGAGGGTGGCACCGATCTCCTCGTACGACAGACCTTCAACGTCACACAACACCACCGCGGCACGAAACTCCGGTGGCAGCGAATCCAGGGCGGCCTGTAGGTCAGGCCCGAGGCGCGCGTCGTGGTAGATCTGCTCGGGGTCTGGCTCGTCGGCGGGCACCCGGTCGTAGTCCTCGGGCAACGCTTCCATCCGGATGCGGCCCCGCCGGCGCACCATGTCGAGGAACAGGTTGGTGGTGATGCGGTGCAGCCAGCCTTCAAAGGTTCCCGGCTGGTAATTCTTGACGGAACGGAACACCCGGATAAATGTCTCCTGGGTCAGGTCCTCAGCGTCTTGCTGGCTGCCGGAGAGCCGATAGGCCAGTCGATACACCCGATCGGCGTGTTGACGCACGAGCTCATCCCAGGAAGGCATGGTTGCCTTGTCCCCGGTCGCATCGAATACCGCCGTGCCCTGCAACGCGTCCGACGGTTCCACCCACCCCTCGTCGGGGCACGGTTGCGGATGAGACATGCTCGTCGGGGTCAAAAGAGTGGTGATGTTTAAATCCTCCGGATTTGCCCTGCCAATAAGGGTAGGCAGTTCGTCGCCCAGCGCAACGCGAAGCTGCGATTTTGTATTCCCGGTCCCGCGTCCACCCCGTTCCATACGCATACGGTCGCCTATCGGAGTGTGGGCGACATAGGAGAAAACTGAGGTTTGCCTGAGAAACCTTTTCGTTACCTGCGTTACGCAGGGAAGATGTGTCCCCGCGTGACGTTCGTCGCTCCCGGGCGTTTGGGTGTGTCACTGGCGTGCGGTTCAGGCGCGTCTGGCTGACCGCGCCGCGAATTCGACATACGCTGCGGGCATGGACAGCACCGATAACACCTCGGTCACCCCGGGCGAGGCAGCCCCCAGTCGAGCCGAATCACTCTCCGCGCACGCCGAGGGGTCGATATCAGAAGACGCGATCCTGGCGAGTGCCCGCGAGCGTGCGATGGACATCGGCGCCGGGGCGGTGACGCCGGCTGTTGGGGCGCTGCTGAGCCTGCTTGCCAAGCTCAGCGGCGGCAAGGCCGTCGCCGAGGTGGGCACCGGCGTGGGGGTCAGCGGACTGTGGCTGTTGTCGGGCATGAGGGACGACGGCGTGTTGACCACGATCGATATCGAGCCCGAGTATCTGCGGCTGGCGAAGCAGGCGTTCTCTGAAGCGGGCATTGGACCGTCGCGAACCAGGCTGATCAGCGGACGTGCCCAAGAGGTGCTGACCCGGCTCGCCGACGAATCATATGACCTCGTCTTTATCGATGCCGACCCGATCGACCAGCCGGATTACGTCGTCCAGGGTGTGCGGCTGCTGCGATCCGGCGGGGTCATCGTCGTGCACCGGGCGGCGCTGGGCGGGCGGGCCGGCGATCCCGCGGCGCACGACGCCGAGGTGACCGCAGTCCGCGAGGCGGCCCGGCTTATCGCCGAGGACGAACGGCTAACCCCCGCGCTGGTGCCGCTCGGCGACGGCGTGCTGGCCGCGGTCCGCGACTAGCGCCTAGGCCGGCGCGGATCCATTTTTTTACGGATTCCTGACGGCGCGCCTCCTTGACGCGCGACTGAACACGCGTTTAGCGTACTGAACATGCGTTCAGCCGACCTGACCGCGACCGCTCGGATCCGCGATGCGGCCATCGAGCAATTCGGGCAGCACGGCTTCGATGTCGGGCTACGCACCATCGCCGAGGCCGCGGGGGTGAGCGCCGCGTTGGTCATCCACCACTTCGGGTCTAAGGACGGCCTGCGCAAAGCCTGCGACGACTTCGTCGCCGAAGAAATCCGTAGCAGCAAGTCCGAGGCGATTCGTTCCAACGATCCGGCGACCTGGTTAGCGCAGATGGCCGAGATCGAGTCCTACGCGCCGCTGACCGCTTACCTGGTGCGCAGCTTGCAGGCCGGCGGTGAGCTGGCGACCATGTTGTGGCACAGGATGACTGAGGACGCTGAGGAGTACATGGCCGAGGGCGTGCGGGCCGGCACCATCAAACCTAGCCGCGATCCCCACGCCCGGGCCGAGTTTCTGACCATCACCTCGGGTGGCGGCCTGCTGCTGTATCTACAAATGCACGAAACTCCAGCGGACCTGCGGGCGGTGCTGCGCGACTATGCCCGCGACATGGTCCTGCCCGCCCTCGAGATCTACACCGAAGGCCTGATGGCCGATCGCACCATGTACGACGCATTTTTGGCCGCAGAGGCCGCAGAGAAGGAAGGGGAGTCCCATGCCAGTTGACAACGTCGCACCCATCGAAATTCGCGATCT
>DATMMZ010000302.1:0-4115 GCA_035569455.1 Mycobacterium sp.
TGGTTCGCGTGGTTGATCGTGGTCTGGCTATGGCTGACCGTGTTGTTCGCGAATCTCGCGGAGGCGGTGGCCGAAGGCCGCGGCAAGGCCCAGGCCGATACGCTGCGCAAAGCGAAAACGTCCATGATGGCCCGGCGGCTCAAGAATTGGGCACCCGGCGCTTCTTCTGTGAGGGAAGCCGTGGAGGAAGAGGTTGCTGCGCCGCTGCTGCAACAGGGCGACATCGTCGTGGTCGAGGCGGGGCAGGTGATACCGGGTGACGGCGACGTGGTGGAAGGCATTGCCTCGGTCGACGAATCGGCGATCACCGGCGAGTCGGCGCCGGTGATCCGCGAGTCCGGCGGCGACCGCTCGGCGGTCACGGGCGGAACCACGGTGCTGAGCGACCGGATCGTCGTGCACATCACCCAAAAGCCTGGGGAAAGCTTCATCGACCGGATGATCGCGCTCGTCGAGGGCGCCAACCGGCAGAAAACCCCCAACGAGATCGCACTGAACATTCTGCTGGCCGCGTTGACGATCATCTTCGTCTTCGCCGTCGCGACCCTGCAGCCGCTGGCGATCTACTCCAAGATGAACAGCCCCGGCGTCCCGGACACCGAGGCGCTCAACGGAAGCGGCGTCACCGGGATCGTGATGGTGTCGCTGCTGGTGTGCCTGATCCCCACGACGATCGGCGCGCTCCTATCGGCCATCGGCATCGCCGGCATGGACCGGCTGGTGCAGCGCAACGTGCTCGCAATGTCCGGGCGCGCGGTGGAAGCTGCCGGCGACGTGAACACACTTCTGCTGGACAAGACGGGCACCATCACCCTGGGTAACCGGCAGGCCGCCGCCTTCATCCCCGTCGACGGAGTCTCCGCAGAGCGGCTGGCTGACGCCGCGCAGTTGTCCAGCCTCGCAGATGAAACACCGGAGGGACGCTCGGTTGTCGTGTTCGCCAAACAACACTTCGGGCTGCGCGCGCGCACGCCGGGCGAACTCGCGCAAGCCCAGTGGGTTGCCTTTTCCGCCGCGACACGGATGTCGGGCGTCGACCTCGACGGACACATGCTGCGCAAGGGCGCGGCCAACTCGGTCGCGGACTGGGTACGCAGCCAGGGCGCCAAGGTTCCGCACCAGCTCGGCGAGATTGTCGACGGTATCTCCGCCGGTGGCGGCACGCCGCTGGTCGTCGGGGAGACCCGCGACGGCGAGGCGGCGGTGCTGGGAGTCATCCACCTCAAGGATGTCGTCAAGCACGGTATGCGTGAGCGTTTCGACGAGATGCGGAAGATGGGCATCCGGACGGTGATGATTACCGGCGATAACCCGTTGACCGCCAAGGCGATTGCCGACGAGGCCGGTGTCGACGACTTCCTCGCCGAGGCCACGCCCGAGGACAAGCTCGCGCTGATCAAGCGCGAGCAAGAAGGGGGCAAGCTGGTCGCGATGACCGGCGATGGCACCAATGACGCGCCGGCCCTGGCTCAGGCCGATGTGGGCGTGGCGATGAACACCGGCACGTCGGCGGCCAAAGAGGCCGGCAACATGGTCGACCTCGACTCCGACCCCACCAAGCTCATCGAGATCGTCGAGATCGGCAAGCAGCTGCTGATCACCCGCGGTGCGTTAACCACGTTTTCGATCGCCAACGACATCGCGAAGTACTTCGCGATCATTCCGGCGATGTTCGTCGCGCTGTTCCCCGGGCTGGACATGATCAACATCATGCGGCTGCACAGCCCCCAGTCGGCGATCCTGTCGGCGGTCATCTTCAACGCGATCATCATCGTCATGCTGATCCCGTTGTCGCTGCGCGGCGTGCGCTACACGCCGAGCAGCGCCTCGAAACTGTTGAGCCGCAACCTCTACATCTACGGGCTCGGCGGCATCGTCGCCCCGTTCATCGGGATCAAGGCCATCGACCTGCTAATCCAATTCGTCCCCGGGATGTCCTGACATGAAGTTCTCCAATTTCGTTCGCATGCACTGGGCGGCCTTCCGCGCCCTGCTGGTGATGACCGTGATCACCGGTCTCGCCTACCCGCTGTTCATCTGGCTGGTCGCGCAGATACCGGGACTGCACGACAAGGCCGAGGGGTCGATTCTCACCGTCAACGGCAAGCCGGTCGGCAGCCGGTTGATCGGTCAGCTGTTCACCGATAAGGACGGCAATCCGCTGCCGCAGTACTTCCAGTCCCGCCCCTCTGCGGCGGGCAACGGCTACGATCCGTTGTCGTCGAGCGCGAGCAACCTGGGGCCGGAAAGTATCGTCGACACCCCGGCCGACCCGTCGCAACTGGCGGCCGGGAAGTCCGCGTCGGATGCTGGCTTCAAGCCGAGCCTGCTCACGCAAGTGTGCACGCGCAGCGCCGCGGTGGGCCAACTGGAGGGTGTGGATGGGTCACGTCCGTTTTGCACCGGCGGTGGTGTGGGCGCGGTGTTGTCGGTGATCGGCCCCCGGGACGCCGGCGGAAACGTCGTCCACCCCACCCGGGTCGTCAGCGTCAACGAACCGTGCCAGACGACTCAGGCGCCCTTCCAGGCCATCTACCAGGGTGTGCGGGTCGAGTGCGCCAAGTACGGCGAGGACTACTCGATCGGACAGATCGTGCCCATCCGCGGCGCCGCGCCCGCCAACCCAGCCGTGCCCGCCGACGCGGTCACCGCCAGCGGCAGCGGCCTCGACCCGGACATCTCCGTGGCCTATTCCGACCTTCAAGTCGCACGGGTCGCCAAGGCCCGCGGCATCAGCGCCGATCAGGTGCGCGCGGTGATCCGCGATAACCAAGACGGACGGGACCTCGGGTTCATGGGCGAGGCGCGGGTCAACGTGCTGCAGGTCAACCTCGAGTTGGACCGCAAGTACCCGGTAAACCGCTAGCCGAGGCGCCAGCTGCGGATATCTCTCGTTCACCGGCAATGACGACGGTCTTGGTCATCGACGACGAGCCGCTTCTGCTGCGGACACTGCGAATCAACCTGGCCGCGCGAGGCTATCACGTCGTCACCGCCGGCACCGGAGCCGCTGGGTTGCGCGTCGCCGCCGCGCAGCACCCCACTGTGGTGGTCCTGGACATCGGCCTACCTGATATGTCCGGGGTCGAAGTGCTCAGGGCCCTGCGCGGCTGGACGACCGCACCTGTGCTGATGGTGTCGGGCCGAACCAACGCCCGTGACAAGGTGGAAGCACTCGACGCCGGTGCCGACGATTACCTAAGCAAGCCCTTTGATATGGAAGAATTCCTGGCCCGGCTGCGCGCAGCGGTCCGACGCGCCGCCGCACCGGCCGAAATCGCCGAACCGGTCGTCGAAACCGCTGCCTTCACCGTTGACCTTTGGGAAAAGAAGGTGATCAAGAACGGATGCGAGGTACACCTGACGCCCACGGAGTGGGGGATCCTCGAGGTGCTGGTACGCAACCGCGGAAGGCTGGTGGACCGCGAGTCGCTGCTCAACGAGGTTCGCGGCCCTTTCCACGAGGCCACCAGCAACTATCTCCGCGTCTATCTGGCTCAGCTACGGCGCAAGCTTGAAGACGACCCTTCCCACCCCAGTCACCTACTCACCGAAGCGGGCATGGGTTATCGCTTCCAACCCTAAGGCGGGATGATGGTTGACGTGAGTGCCACCGACTACCACCCCAAGCGCGGGGAGCTACGCATCTACCTCGGTTCGGCTCCGGGTGTCGGCAAAACGTACGCGATGCTCGGCGAGGCGCACCGGCGCGTGGAACGCGGCACCGACGTGGCGGCCGCGGTGGTCGAGACCCACGGCCGGCGGAAAACCGCTGAGCTGATTGAAGGCATCGAGGTCATCCCGCCCCGCTACATCGAATATCGGGGTGGCAGCTTCCCCGAACTCGACGTGCCGGCCGTGTTGGCACGCCATCCGCAAGTGGTCCTCGTCGACGAACTCGCCCACACCAATACACCGGGAAGCAAAAACCCAAAACGGTGGCAGGACGTCGAGGAACTGCTCGACGCCGGGATCACGGTGATCTCCACGGTCAACATCCAGCACCTGGAAAGCCTCAACGACGTCGTCGCCCAGATCACCGGCATCGAACAGAAGGAGACGATCCCGGACTCCATCGTGCGCGAGGCCTCGCAGGTCGAACTCATCGACATCAC
>DATMMZ010000303.1:0-16758 GCA_035569455.1 Mycobacterium sp.
GGCCCCGCGCGGCCCTCGTGTATTACGAGCGATTCTTGGCCTCAATGAGCGAGTCGTACAGCGCGAGCAGGGCTTCCCGTTGCTGCGCGGTCACGCCGTCACGGCACAGGAACTTCTCGACCATCTCGATGGTCTTGGCCATGGCGTCCGAGCGTCCTCGTTCCCACATGCCCCATGCGTAGACAAACTTCTCAGCGTCGTTGATGTCCATAGCTCCCCCTGCGGGTGTCCAATGACAGGTGCCGTCGTGGTGGGAGTCGTGGTAGGAGTTTTCACTAAAACGACTAGTTGAATGGGTTTGTCGCGATGGCGAATGCGACAAAGAAAGCGATACCAATAGCGGTGGCAAGTAGCCAGTACCGCTAGCTTTTCAATCGGTTGCCCGTCCTCCTCTGCGTACGCCCGGGATTTTCAGCCCAACGGTGATCCTGGTTGCGCGTCGCCACCGCTGAATCGGCCCAATTCACAGGAGAGTTTCAGATTTCGCCAAGGGCGCTTACAGAAAACCGACCATCGAAGCCCCCACGCCGGTTCACTAATGTGCTGTTCGGGCCGCGCATAAATTCCGTCAACGTCAATATCGCGTAAATTCCGTCAACGTCAATATTGCAGCGTCGACAGTGCTGACGATGCTGCCGACCACCCCGGCACCCGAACCGGCTCATGTGGATGTTCCTGAGATGACGGAGCAATGCTGGGGGCTGCCCTGGATGCCGTGTGAAGAATATTGGGTGCCTTCGCCGCCGCCCGACACAGCCGGAGCCCCGGACGGGCGGTAACGACCTTCGAGATCGTCCACCGGCAGTCCGTGGGCGGCGCCCATCGACTCGCCACGGGCGCCGCATTCGTCGGCGTGGTCGGCCAGCCGCAGGCATTGCTCCGGATCCGCGGCTTCGACCAGCGCGTTGAGCGTGGGGTTGACGGTCCGGATCCGCGCCAGGTGTGCCTGTATGACTTCCCGGCGGGACACCGAGCCGGTCTTCATCAAACCGACCAGCTCGTGAGTCGGCGGTGGCACAAGTCGTTCATGTTGGGGAAACTACAACGGTGCACGGCCGCGATGTGTCGAAGGCAGCCTACGAACGAATGCGTGCAGCGCATCTCAGTGCCGTTCGGGCCGCCCTCGAAGACCACGTCACGCGCCTGGATTGGTCGCGCCAACAGATCGAGGACTACCAGAACCAACGGCTGCGGGCGCTGCTGGCTTACGCAGGGGAACGGTCACCATTTCACGCCCGGCGGCTGCGAGCGCTCGACCCGGCGTCCGCCTCGGTCGCCGATCTGGCGTCGCTTCCGATGATGACAAAGCGGGACGCCCAGGAGCAGTGGAACGCCATCGTCACCGCACCGCACCTCGATCGTGACAGCGCCGAACGCATTCTTGTTGAACAGCAATGGTTTTCGTACACCCCAGGCGATCAGCAGATCTTCAGCTCGGGTGGTTCCAGCGGGGTGCGCGGTGTCTACGTCTGGGATTGGCAGTTCTTCATCTCGGCAGCGTGCCTGGCCTGGCGCATGCAGGCGCGCGAAGAGCGTCGCAAACCGAGGGTTTCGAGCCGGCTTGCGGTGTTGGAGGCCGGGGTCCCGCCGCATGCGAGCACGACGTTGTTCGATATACCCTCCGCCCCCGGCATGGAGACAGTCGTGATCGCCGCGGGCGCGCCGTTCGACGACGTGCTCGCCGCCGTGGCGGCCGCGCACCCCACAGATCTGGTCGGATATTCGTCGGTGATTGGGCGCCTTGCCCGCGCGACCATGGCCGGTGACCTCCGAATCGCGCCGGTGCGGGTGAGCACCAACTCTGAGCCGCTGCTCGACGAGGATCGTCAGGCAATCCGCGAGGCCTGGGGCGCACCGATCCACAACGTATGGGGTTCAACCGAAATCGGCGTACAGGCGGTCGGCTGCGGGCACGATGAGGGACTGCACATCTGCGAGGACGAGATCATCATCGAGCGTGTCGACGACGGCGGCACGCCAGTCGGCCCCGACGAACCGGCGGCGCGGACGCTGGCTACCGGGCTGAGCAATTGGACGTTCCCGTTCATTCGCTACGACCTCGGCGACCAAGTCGTGTCGTTGCCGGGCGAGTGCGCATGCGGCAGCGCCTTCGTGCGCGCCGCCGACATCGGTGGGCGACGCGACGACGACTTCCGTTACGGGGCAACGATGGTGCCGCCGATCGCGTTTCGTCACATTCTGGGCACCGATCCGCGCGTGTCCGAGTATCAGGTCGCCCAGACCGCCACCGGGGCCGACATTGTGGTGGTGGGTGCTCCTGACACAGACGCGCTGGCCTCCTCGTTGATCGCGGCGCTGCGCAGGTACGGGTTATCCGAGCCGACGATCCGGATCTGGGTAACCGACACTCTGCAGCGCCACCAGGCCAGCGGCAAGCTGCGGCGGTTTATTCCGCTCTAGCGCCCGGGGCAGCTACGACTCGACGAGCTTCTTGAGGCATTTGAGTGTTTCGGCCAGCGTGCGACCCACCTGGCGCACCGCGATCCGGTCGGCGATATAACCGAATATCCCGCCCGGTGCCTGATACGACAGCCGGAACGTCGCTTTCGTGCGACCATCGCCCGCATCACGCAGCCGGATCCGGCCACGCAGGTTGACACCGGTGATACCCACCCACGCCAGGTCGCGGTGGTCGTCGAATTCGACCACCTCGATCAGACCGCCCACCGGCACCGAACCGATCTTCCAATGGACGGTGTAGCGCGCGCCGACGCCACTGCGCTGTTCACTGGCCGTCTCCCATCGCTCGAGGTTCGTCATGAACGACGGGTAGCAGTCCGGGTCGCTGACAATCTTCCAGACCGCGTCGCGGTCGGCGTTGATGACGCATCGGCGTTCGACGCGCATCAGCCGATCACCGGAAATCGACGCCTGGCGGCGAGACGATCGACGCCGCCCTGCAGGCTGGCGATCACTTTGTCGTGCACGGCCTGGTCATCGCCGTCGACTTCGATCGGTTCCTGCACCTCGATCGCGATCTTGCTGGGCAGCGGAATATGGCCCGCCAGGTCGCTGATGTTCAGGCCCCACGGTAGCGCCAGCGATATCGGGATGCTCTTGAGCCGCAGCAACTTATCCGCCATCAGCAGCTTGGCCAGCCACTGCCCGCGGTTGAGAAACAACGCGCTCTCCTGCCCGCCGACGCTGGCCACGGGCACGATCACCACGCCAGCCTCCCGGGCCAGCCGCACATACCCCATGCGCCCGCCGAAGTCGACCTCGTGACGCTCCCACGACGGCCGGAAGACTTCGTAGTCGCCGCCCGGATAGACCAGCAGCGCCGCCCCGGAATCCAGTGCCAACCGGGCATTTTCGGGATTGGCGGCGACGGTGCCGAACTTCCGTAGCCAGCCCAGAGGGGGTGCCGAGACGACGAGGTTGTGGGCCAATTGATAGAAGGGCCGTTCGACGCCGAAGTAAGAGCAAAACGCGAGCGTGAATACGAACGTGTCGGGAGGCACGTTGCCGCCACTGTGATTGCCGACCAGCAGCACCGGTCCCTGGGCGGGAATTCGGTCCAAGCCCTTTACGTCTGCCCGGAAATACAGCGACGCCAGCAGCCAGGTCATCGGCAGCTGGTCGCGGATATAGTCAGGATCCCGCTGGTCCAGGTCGGCCTTGGGAACCCGCGACACGACTTGTTTGCGGGTCCAGCCGATCGCCTCCCCTATGAGCCCCATGTCCCTATCGCATCCTTAGCGTCTCCCGGCATCAAGGTCATAGATGCGGGCGGAGTTGTCATGTGCAATAAGATCGACTACCCGGATTGCGTCGCTTTCACACCAGTCTTCGTTGTCCACGAAATCGCGCGCGACTCGGTAAAACGCATTACGCCACAACGTTGCACCCAGAAAGTGCAATTCGGCGGGGCCGAACCCGTCCGACGAGTACACGATCTTCCGGAAGGGCGCCATCTCCAGCAGCCGGGCAATGAATGCGGGTGCCCGAGCCCCCAGGTAGTTCACACTCAATCCGCCGTCGACGTAAACGTTGTTGAAGGCCTGCGCGAGATAGCCGGCTTCGCGCTCGTAGGGATAGCAGTGCAGCAACACGATCGGGGTGTCACCGGACCGCCGCAAAAAGTCAAGCAGATAAAGCGGATTCGTCTTGTGCAGATCGCAGTCCCGGTCGCCGAAGCCGACGTGGAATTGCAACGGTTTGCCCACCCGCAGCGCATGATGTAGCCCGAAACGCAGCAGAACCCGATCGTCTAACCGGACGCCGCCGCGATCGCGCCACCGGCTGGCGGCCTCGGCGACCTGCGGTGCCGACGGCTCGGACAGATCGCCGTCGAACCCGCCGCGGTACGCAAAGATGGACTTGGTGCCGACCGCGCTGGCCGCGCGCCGACGAAGGATCTCCTCGAATGCCGACGCGTAATCCCCGGGCGCCCGCGCGGCCTGCTCGGCGACCTGCTCGAGACGAACCACCTCGTAAGCCCGGCCACCCGACATTTCAGCCAAATCGGAGACACCGGTTACGTCGGCGCCGATCCCGGTGTCCACCAGCCAATCGGACACTCCGGCGGCCGGCAGAAACAAGCGGGCCAGCTCGGCTTCGCCGAATTGGCTGCGACGCTCCCAATACAGTTGCGGATCAACGTGTTTGGGCAGCCCCAGGAGGGGGCCGCAATGGGTCCGCACGGCAAAGCCGAGTTGGGAATCGAACCCGGAGTCGAAGTCCGCAAGCGGTTCGGTATTGGCCTCGTTCAACGCGTTCTCAAACCGGCGCCTGTCCCCCGCCGCTAACCAACACCCGTGTACGTGCTGGTCGACCAGCGCCACTCGCTTGACGTGCTGGGCCAGCGCAGAGGAGTCAGACCCCATAGCACACTCGCTCACAGGCTCCACGCCATGCGGAACTTATCCGCTAACTCCTCGGGTCCGAGGTCGCCATAACGCTCTTGCTCGAGACGGCGAACCGCGACCACCATGTCGACCGCCGGATTACCCAGGATGCCCCGTAGTAGCTTCGAATTGTCAAGTACGGCAATTGCTTCAGCCTGAACTTCGGGCAGACGCACCACGCCGATGCGGTCGCGGTCGCTATCGGAGAGCTTTGCCGGGTCGATGGTCGTTTCCGGCGGTAGTGGCGCTTTGCGTTTGATTCCGTCCAGCGCCAACCCCAGGATCGCCGCCGACGCGAGGTATGGGTTCGCCGAGGGGTCGACGATTTTCACTTCGACATTGCCACCGTACGGGCTGCCGGGGCCGCCTTTGACGAATCGCACCGCCGCCTCGCGGTTCTCGGTACCCCAGCACGCATAGACCCCGGCCCAGTTACCGGGACGCATTCGCAATCCGGACACGATCGATCCGCACAGCACGCCCTGAGCCTGGGTTAGTCCACCAACGACCCCTGCTACCGCACTTTCCCCTGCCGGTGTCATGCCTTCGGTGCCTTGCCCGTCGGAAAACATTGGCCCTTCCGCCGTGGTCAGCGAGAAGTGCTGGTGCGCACCGGATCCCGCGCCGCCCGCGAAGGGGGCCGGGGACAGGCTGATGCGCAGGCCATGGCGGCGGGCTGCGCGGCCGATAATGATCCGGGTCAGGGCCAGCTGGTCGGCGGCGGCTACCGGCGGGTGCGGCGCTAACGAGATCTCGAACTGATTGGCCCCGTACTCGGGATGGAACTGCTCGATCGGGACGCCGGCCACCGTGGCCGCGGCGTTGACATCTCGGACGAACCCTTCGTACTCGAGCACCCCGGCAAGGCCGTATTGCGCCCACAGCGCCGACGGCAGTGGGTTACCGTGCGGATCGACCAGCAGAAACTCGATTTCGTGGCCGATCATCGCCTCAATGCCCGCTTCGGCAAGCGCCTTCTCGACTCGGCCCAGAGTTCCGCGGCTGCACGCGGGAACCGGTGTGCCGTCCTGCTCGAAGAACGAGCCGGGCGCCCACGCCAAGCCGTCGCCGAGGATGCGCAAGGCGGATAGGTCAATGCGGATGCGCTGATCACCGACGACACCGACGTCGTCGGTGAACGCGATGCCGCTCTGGTCAATGGCGAACGCATGCCATGAGGGACTGGCACCCAAGCCCGGATCGGCGAACGTGTTGGTTCGACGGATCGGCACCGTCTTGGCTTGGGTCAGCCCGGCGGGGTTCACGACTGTCCCGATGACGGTGTCGACGCCCTCGGCCTCCAGTTGGGCTATCGCCGCAGCAGCGAGCGGGGTGGCTGTCATGGCAGCCATTCTGCAGCGCGGGATAGCTGGGGACGGTAGGGACGCGGCAGGAGATGCGCGCGCTCGCTATGCGCGGCTGGGCAAGGTCAGTTTGCAGGCTTGGCCGATATCGAGGGTGCGCAGCATCCGTCCCATGCCGACCCACAGCGCGCAGGACATCGCGAGGTCGGCGAGCAGCTCTTCGGAGAAGTGCTCGCTGCAGCGGCCCCAGAAGTCTTCGTCGTCGCGCAGCTTGGTGTGCTCGGTGGCGAAGCGGTGTGCGAATTCGGCCGCTAGGCGCTCCTGTTCGCTGTACCCCGGCCAGGTGCGCCAGTCCGTTGCGTGCTCGTAGAGCTCTTCGTCGACACCGGCGCCCGGTCCGTCGGCGTCGCGGGTGTTGGCGCACACAACGCATTCGTTGTCGTGTGCGATCACCGCCCGGGCCAGCTCGCGGGTGCGCATCGGCAGCCGGTTCTTGGTGTAGACCGCCTGGCTGAAGTTGGCGATCGCACCGCCGAGGTCAGGGGATTTCTTGGCCCAGCTGTAGACGTCGTCGTCAGCGAATTGTCCGATGCGGCTCATGGCGCGATGGTACGCCGGTGAGCAATGCGAACTAGCGTCTGGCGCCGGCCAGGACGGCCGTTGGTGTCTCGTCGTGCCAATCACGTTGGGCCAGAACCCGATGCGCAATGTGTTCCAGCGCGGCTTCGACGTCGTGCCGGTCCGGCCGGCCCTCGTAGCTGGGCGAGCGGGCCAGCTTGTCGGCGATCCAGGCCAGCAGCAGCGAGTAGACGTAGTCGACCTGCTGCGCCCCGGCTGGAGTGAGCCACATTTGGTCGCCGTCGCGTCGCACGTAGCCGGTGGTGACCAGGCGGGAGAAGCTGGGTTCGAGGACCTCGAAGGGTACCCGCAGGGAGTCGCCGATATCGCTGAGCCGGGCCGTCCCGTACATCTGCCCGAAGCGGTAGATGCGCATCACGCCCCACAGCCCGGCGACGTCGAGCCGGCAGTCGGGTCGCATGGCGATGCTGCGCAACCGCACGCCGGGATCGCCGCGCAACATGCGCGCGATCGCGTTCTCCAGCAGCCGTTCCGGAGTATCGGTGGTTGGCATCCCGAACCCGTCGCCGAGATCGACTGCGCTGTTGTGGATATCCCGCAGCGGTACCTCGCGCAGGAACAACGCCAGCACGAACCCGAGCAGGGCGACCGGCGCCGCATAGAGGAATACCTGGCTCAGTGATTCGGAATAGGCCGTCACGATGGGCGCGGCCACGCTGTCGGGTTGACGGTGCAGGGCCGCCGGAGAACTGACGGCCTGGGCGGATACGCCGCTGGCCGCCAGGGCCGGGCCCATCCGGTGGCCGAGGAAGTTCGAAAACAGCGAACCGAATATCGCGGCACCAAACGAACTACCGATGGTGCGGAAAAACGTCACACCCGAGGTGGCGACACCGAGATCTTCGAAATTCGAGGTGTTTTGCACGATGAGGACCAGCACCTGCATGGACAATCCGATGCCGGCACCCAGGACGATCAGGAAGATCGACTGGACCAGGGCCGACGTGGCCGGGTCCATCCGCGACATCAGCACAAACGCGAGCGCCATCAGCGCCGTGCCGGTCACCGGGAAGATCTTGTAGCGGCCGGTCCGGCCGACCAGGGTGCCACTGCCGGTTGAGGTGATCAGCATCCCGACCACCATCGGCAGCGTGCGCAGACCCGACGTGGTCGCCGACACGCCATTCACATATTGCATGTATGTCGGCAGGAAGGTCATAGCCCCCAACATCGCGAACCCCACCACGAACGACAGCACACAGCACACGGTGAATACCGGACTGCGGAACAGCCGGGTCGGCAGGATCGGTTGGGGCGCACGGCTTTCTATCCACGCGAACACGCCGAGTGCCGCTGCCGCGCCGACGAACAACCCGATGATCGTCGGCGATCCCCACGGGTAAAGGGTCCCGCCCCAGCTGGTGGCCAGGGTCAAACCGGTGGCGCCGAGGCCGACGAACAGGATCCCGGCGTAGTCGATGACCGGCTTGGTAGCCGCGGCCAGCTCGGGGATCGCGATGGCCGCCACCAAGATGACCACCACCGAAACCGGCACGTTCACCCAAAACGCCCACCGCCAGGTCAGATAGTCGGTGAAGTACCCCCCCAGCAGGGGGCCGATGACCGTCGTGACACCGAAAACCGCGCCCAATATGCCCTGGTAGCGCCCCCGATCCCGGAGCGGGACGACCTCACCGATCAGCGCGCTGGCGGTGACGGTGATCGCGCCGCCGCCGATTCCCTGCAGCGCACGCGATCCCACCAACATGGCCATCGACTGCGCCAGCCCGCACAGCACCGACCCGACGACGAAGAACACCACGGCGGCCTGGAACACCCGCTTACGGCCGAAAAGATCACCGAGTTTCCCGACCAGGGCGGTGACGATCGTCGAGGCCAATAGGTAGCTGGTCACCACCCACGATTGATGACCCGCGTCGCCAAGGTCGGCGACGATGGTCGGCAGCGCGGTCGCGACGATGGTCTGGTCCAGGGCCGCGAGCAGCATGCCGAGCACGATCGCCAGAAAGACGAGGTTGCGCCGCTGCGGGCTGATCAGCGCCCTGCTGGACGCGAGGTCCGCGGCTGGGGCAGCCAGTGCCGGCGGTGCTGCTCTCGGGCTTGTCATGCCTGCCTTCCCGTCGGCGTCCGATGCTAGCGAGTACCCAGGGTCAACCAGGTCACGGACGCGCCAGCATTCCGAGCACGATCGCGACGACGATGACATTGCGCCTAGCGAGGCCGTTCGCCCGCGCTGCCGCGGGTCGTCATGGCAGCGCGAGGGCCGCGGGCACTACCCGATCGAGCCGGGTGGCCGGGAGACACATTGCGCCGAGTACAGCTCCTCCCCCAGCTTGTCCATCAGCTCCAGTTGTGTCTCCAGATAGTCGATGTGGTTTTCCTCGTCGGCCACGATCTTCTCCAGCAATACGGCGCTGGTGCTGTCCTCCTTTGCCCGGCACATGATGATTCCGGGCTTGAGACGGGCCATCACCTCGTGCTCGATGGCCAGGTCGGCCTCGAACTGCTCGCGCAGCGTCTGGCCGATGCGTAATGAGAAGAGCCGCTGATAGTTCGGCAAGCCGTCCAGCAACAAAATGCGGTCGGTGATCGCCTCAGCGTGCCGCATCTCGTCGAACGACTCAGCGCGGGTGTGCTCCGCGAGCTCGGTAAATCCCCAGTTCTCCTGCATCTTGGAATGCAAAAAATACTGATTGATAGCGGTGAGCTCACTGGTCAATTGCTCGTTGAGCAGGCGCAAAACATCCGGATCACCTTGCATGAGCGCTCCTACGGTGTGAAGGCTGTCATGTCAAGCCGCTGCAGGTGGGCTGGGCTGGAGCCTCACTTTGCAGGGCTGTAGCGGCACTCTGCCATGCCAGCTCCGAATCTAGTCCAGCAGGTGCGGGTCAACGCAGTGTTTGGCGCACCGTCGGCGCGTCACACGCAGGAGACGATTCGATTGACTTAGGTTAGACTCCACTAACCTACTTAGGTTAGACTCCACTAACATGCGGCGTGTTCGTTCGGCGGTTTCGCCGGTTGTCCCGATGACGCGGGATGCGATGGCCGAACGTGCGGTGGGGGTTTGCTGATGTACGTCTGCCTTTGTGTCGGGGCCACCAACCAGACCGTGTCCGACGCGGTCGCACGTGGTGCGTCGACATCCAAAGAGGTTGCCGCCGTATGCGGTGCCGGCGCCGACTGCGGGCGCTGCCGACGCACGCTGCGGGCGATCATCGCCGCGGGCAAACTCGATCCCGCCCCAACGCACTAGCCAGGAACGGGTTACCGAAATCGAAGAACGACCAGTGGCAGACATTCATGTCCCAGTTGATCTCGGAGGGCGACAGGTGATCGCCTTTGTGCGCGGAAAACGGCAACGGTTGGCCCGGGCACCATTGATTGTTGCAAACCCCGCTATTGGTGCAGTGGTGGTCGGCTAGGGCGGTTCCTGACGCCAATCCCGTGCCGACCAGAGCCAAACCGCCATACACCAGCACAGTCGTTGCCAACCGCGACTCTTCGTTTCATGGTCGTTCTGTCGCGCGGGGTGAGCCCTTGTTGAAATCCGCCAGGGCCGCGGCGTTGGCCTGCGCCCCCATCAGCTCGGCGAAGTGGGCGTTTTCTCGCGCGGTCGCGGCCGCGATCTCGGGACGGACCGGTTCGACCATGGTGTGCTTGACCGCCATCAGGCTCGAAATCGGCTGGGCGGCAAGAACTTCGGCATGCCGACGGGCCTCGGGCACCAGCTCGTCCGGTTCGCACACCCGCCAGACCAGTCCCATCCGCAGCGCCTCCTGGGCGTCGACCCATTCCGAGGACATCAACAGCCAGGCGGCGTTTTGCCGGCCTATCAGCTGGGGCAGCAGGTATGACGACGCCGCTTCGGGTGCCACGCCCAGGCTGGTGAACGGACATTTCAGGCGCGCCGTCGATGACATGAACGCCAGATCGGCATAGCCGAGGATGGTGGCGCCGATGCCCACCCCGACGCCGTTCACGGCGCAGATCAGGGGCTTGGGAAATTTGCTGAGCGCATCGATCAGTCCGGGGAAGCCGTGCTTGCCCGGAGTGAAGTCGGGGTCAGTGATGCGTGCCTGCATCTCGGCCAAATCGGTACCCGCGCTGAAGCCCCGCCCTGCGCCGGTCAGTAAGACGACGGCGACCTGCGGATCTTCGCCCGCGGCCAATAACGCCTCGGCGGTGGCGTCGTAGAGGGCTTCGTTGAACGCGTTCAGCGCCTCGGGCCGGTTCAGCGTGAGGGTGCGGACGTTGTTTGCGTCGTCGATCTGCAGCATCACGGCTGCAGCCTAGCCGTTGCTGTAGACCCGAGTCGGATCGATCAGCACCACGGCACGCCGCTCCTCGGCCATCACCCGGTCGTACTCTTGCCAGTTGTCATGCGTGCCCCCCGCAGCGGTGAACACCTCGCGCAGCAGCGACCGCAATTGCTCGCCGTCGGCGAGCCACGGGGCAGCGTCATCCGGACCGGCGAGCTCGGCGCGGCCCTCGACCGTCGCCCACTGCCAGCCATTCTTGAACGTGACGGCCAGTTGCGGCCGCGCACGCAGGTTGGCGAGTTTGACTTTGCCGTAGGTGGTAAAGCCCAGAGAAGGTTGGCCGTTGGCCGGGTGCGGCAACAGGCCGACATTGACCAGCGAAGCCTGCACTGTCCCATCGGCACGAACGGTGGACACCACCGCAAGACCGCTTTCTCCTGCCGCCAGCGCGACGGCGTCATTAAGTGTTGTCATGTGCTGGCCTCACATTCCGAATGGTGTCTTGAAGACGTAGCGGCTGGTTGGCACGGTGTCGATATTTTCGTTCGCACCAAATGCAGTTGTGCTGGCAATCATCTGGCCTACTCGGTTCTGTAGCTCACTGTCGTCGGCGGCCCCGAAGAATGCCTTCAGATCGGTGATCGCCTCCGCGGGGAATAACTCTTCGACGATGCCCGTGATTCCCGGTGCGTCTGGGGTCAGCGTTCGTACCACCCAGTTCTGCGTGTAGCCGAATGTCGATTGTGTCTCGATGGCCACCCTGGTGTGGTCGAGCTGCCAACGGTTCAGCCAGGTCGCCTGGTCCAGGCCGGCAGGGCGGCGCAGCAGCGCAATGTTGGCTAAACCCGGTGTGCGAGAGCCGGACTCGACCGCGGGCGCGATCATTGGGACCGACTCGGTCACCAAATAGGCGCCGAGCCGCTCACATTCCTCGGCGAGCAGGCGCAGCGCCGCCGCCATCTGGTCGCCATAGCATTGCTGAGTCCACAGACTCACCACCGCGGCCACCGGCGGGTCCAGCGTCGTCAGCGTCATCAGGGAGTGGCGCACGGCGCCGTCACGGACATTGACGGAAAGCCCCGGCAGTCCCAGCCCCAACAGTGCGTCGGCGACCGGGCCACGCTGCCGGTCGCACCAGTCGTCGTCCGGTTCGGTGCGCCTCAGCACTGCGATTACCTTCTCCATAGGCCGAACTTAACGTGTCAACAGCCGGACCTTCTGTTCGGCGCCGATCAGCTGCCCGATGATCCCGGCGAGCCGCCGATACTCGTTGTCGCGACCACTCGAGGAGCGCAACACCAAGCCGACCCGGCGACCCGGACGCGGAGCCGCAAACTCCGCTAGCCCAAGCCGGCTGCGCGAGGTGTCGACGGGCGCCGCGCTCTACCGAGACCGGTTTCCAGCGCGGCCAACGCCTGCGACCGCGTCGATTGACTCACGCCGAGAGTCGCTGCTTCCCGGCAAGGGTCGGCTGAAAACTCTTATCGGTCAGACCCATTGGTGCAGTGGCACATATCACCTTTACTTCAGAGTAACTTCAGACCACCATGGTGGCAGGTCACCTAATCTTGAACTGATCCAGAAAAGGAGCACATATGTCGTTGTTGACGATTGGCCATCAGTTCCCCGCCTACCGGCTCAGCGCGCTGATCGGCGGCGATCTGTCGAAGGTCGACGCGCAGCAACCCGAGGACTACTTCACCACCATCTCCAGCGACGACCACCCAGGCAAGTGGCGGGTCGTGTTCTTCTGGCCTAAGGACTTCACGTTCGTGTGCCCGACCGAGATCGCGGCGTTCGGCAAGCTCAACGACGAGTTCGAGGACCGCGACACGCAGGTCCTTGGAGTGTCGATCGACAGCGAATTCGTGCACTTCCAATGGCGCGCACAGCATGAGGACCTCAAGAAGTTGCCCTTCCCGATGCTCTCGGACATCAAGCGGGAACTCGTCCAGGCCACCGGGGTGCTCAACGCCGACGGCGTCGCTGACCGCGTGACCTTCATCGTCGATCCCAATAACGAGATCCAATTCGTGTCGGCGACCGCCGGATCCGTCGGGCGTAACGTCGACGAGGTGTTGCGGGTTCTGGACGCCCTGCAATCCGACGAGTTGTGTGCCTGCAACTGGCGCAAGGGCGACCCGACGCTGAACGCCGGTGAACTGCTCAAGAAGTCGGCCTAACTAAGGTTTGATGGGGAGGAAAGATGAGTGTAGAGAATCTCAAGGCCGCGCTGCCCGAGTACGCCAAGGACCTCAAGCTCAACCTGAGCTCGATCACGCGCAGCGCCGTCCTGAATGACGAGCAGCTCTGGGGCGCCCTGCTGGCCAGTGCCGCCGCAACGCGAAACACCCAGGTACTGGCGGAGATTGGCGCCGACGCAGCCGACAATCTGTCTGCCGAGGCATACCACGCGGCGCTGGCGGCCGCGTCCATCATGGGTATGAACAACGTGTTCTACCGTAGCCGCGGCTTCCTGGAAGGCCGGTACGACGATCTGCGTGCCGGGTTGCGCATGAATGTGATCGCCAATCCGGGTGTGGACAAGGCGAATTTCGAACTCTGGTCCTTGGCGGTGTCGGCGATCAACGGCTGCTCACATTGCGTGGCCGCTCACGAGCACACACTGCGTGAGGCGGGGGTGAGCCGGGAGGGCGTCTTGGAGGCGTTGAAGGCCGCGGCGATCATTTCCGGCGTGGCACAGGCGATCATCGCGTCCCAGACCCTGGCCGCCGTCGGCTGATCGCAGCGTCGTGGTCGCATCGTGGGTTTCGCACGCGATCTGGTGGCAGGTCTATCCCCTGGGCTTCGTCGGCGCCTTCCCAGCGCCCGCGGCTGAGGAATCACTGGAGCCGGGTGCCCTAGTGGAACACCGGCTGCGCCGACTCGTCAACTGGTTCGACCACGCCATCGAATTGGGGGCGTCGGGGGTCGCGTTGGGGCCGATCTTCGCCTCGCGCACACACGGTTATGACACCACCGACCACTACCGCATCGATCCCCGGCTCGGTGACGACGCTGACTTCGACTACCTGGTCGCCGAGGCGCATCGCCGGGGCCTGCGCATCCTGCTCGACGGCGTGTTCAACCACGTCGGCGTGGACTTCCCGCACTACCGAGACGCGACGGCCGGCTGGTTCAGCGGCGGTACGTTCGAAGGCCACTCCGAGCTCATCACCCTCAACCACGACAACCGCGAGGTCGTCGACTATACCGTCGACGTCATGGCGCACTGGTTGGGGCGGGGCGTCGACGGCTGGCGTCTGGACGCGGCCTACGCTGTGCCGCAACGATTCTGGGCAGCGGTGCTGCCCACGGTCCGCGAGCGGCACCCGGATGCGTGGTTCGTCGGCGAACTGATCCACGGCGACTACGCGGCAGCGGTCGATGCTGCCGGTTTCGACTCGGTCACCCAGTACGAGCTGTGGAAGGCGATCTGGAGCAGTCTCAACGACGGCAACTTCTTCGAACTGGACTGGGCGTTGCAGCGCCACAACGAGTTCCTGGTCAGCTTCGCACCGCTGACCTTCATCGGCAATCACGACGTCACCCGCATTGCCAGCCGGCTAGAGAACCCCGACCACCTGGCCCATGCCCTGGTGATCCTGCTGACGGTCGGCGGCATTCCCAGTGTCTACGCCGGCGACGAGTTCGGGTTTCGCGGTGTCAAGGAAGAGCGCTACGGTGGTGACGACGCGGTGCGACCGGAATTCAGCTCCCCCCCAATACAACTGGACGCATTCGGCGCCCGAGTGTGGACCTTGCACCAGTACCTCATTGGGCTGCGCCGGCGCCATTCATGGCTACATGCGGCATCGACCACCCCCGTGCGCCTGGTCAACCGGCATTACGTCTACCAGACCTGCAGCGGCGACGACGCGTTGCTGGTCGCGCTTAATATCGACGACGAACCGCTGCAACTGGTTCTGCGGGAGCTGGGCATTCAGCGAGCACAGGTTCTGGCCGGATCAGCGGCGCCGCCCCAGGAGGTCGTCGACACGGTGGTCGTCGAGCCCCATGGCTGGCGGATACTGAGCCCTGTCTATGGGCCCGTCAGCCGCGCTACCGTCAGCTGGTCTCGCTGGCCGTCGTAGTACTTGTCGAGTAGTGCCACGAAGTCCTGGCTGTCTTCGGTGGCGTGGGCGAACAACGTCATCGACGAGCACAGCTTGAGGTCGTCGGGCGAACCGAAGATTTCGCCGATCGAGCGGCCCTGCACGTCGTTGACCAGCCGGGCGCACTCGTGCAGTCGCGGCCCGAGTAGGTCATCCCGCAGATAGGCGCGGGCCTCATCGAGCGACGAGATGCCGTAGCGGACAGCCAGTGGGCTGCTGCCCAGCCCGAGCAATTGTGGAAAGACGAACCACATCCAGTGACTGCGCTTACGTCCACCCCGCAGCTCCTCGACGACGCTTCGGTAAACCGGAGCCTGCGCGTCAACGAAACGCTTCAGGTCGAAGGGGTCACTTGGCGATTTCATATGACTACGGTTGCACATATGGCGGTCAAACGACGGGTGCCCAAGGTCCGCGACCTGGCGCCGCTGCTCCAGTTCAAACGACCCGAGTTCGACCGCACGAAGCGCCGCCTCGACGGCGCGCTGACCATCGAGGACCTGCGACGTATCGCCAAACGGCGCACACCCAAGGCGGCGTTCGACTACACCGACGGTGCCGCCGAGGACGAGCTCTCGATCCAGCGCGCCCGACAAGCCTTCCAAGACATCGAGTTTCACCCGACGATCCTGCGCGACGTCACCAACGTGGCCACCGGATGGAATGTCCTGGGCCATCCAGTCGTGTTGCCATTCGGGATCGCGCCGACTGGATTCACCCGATTGATGCACACCGAGGGCGAGATTGCCGGCGCACGGGCAGCGGCCGCCGCCGGGATCCCGTTCTCATTATCCACTCTGGCCACGTCAGCGATCGAGGACGTGGCGACCGCTGTCCCACAGGGGCGCAAATGGTTTCAGCTGTACATGTGGAAAGATCGGGACCGGTCGATGGCGTTGGTCAAGCGCGCGGCCGACGCCGGATACGACACCCTGCTGGTCACGGTCGACGTCCCGGTCGCCGGTGCGCGGCTGCGAGATACCCGCAACGGGATGTCGATCCCGCCGGCGTTGACGCTGCGAACCGTGCTCGACGCGGGGCCCCATCCACGCTGGTGGTTCGATCTGCTGACCACCGAGCCGCTGGCATTCGCATCGCTGGATCGGTGGCCGGGCACTGTCGGCGAGTACTTAACCACCATGTTCGACCCCAGTGTCACCTTCGACGATCTGGGCTGGATCAAAGCCCAATGGCCGGGCAAGTTCGTCGTGAAAGGCATCCAGACGCTCGATGACGCTCGCGCCGTCGTTGAGCGCGGGGTCGACGGCGTCGTGCTGTCCAATCACGGTGGCCGCCAACTTGACCGGGCCCCGGTGCCGTTTCACCTGTTGCCTGCGGTAGCGCGCGAACTCGGCAAGGACACCGAGATCCTGCTGGATACCGGCATCATGTCGGGCGCCGACATTGTGGCAGCGATTGCGCTGGGAGCCCGGTGCACGCTGGTCGGGCGGGCGTATCTGTACGGGCTGATGGCCGGCGGCGAGGCGGGCGTCAACCGCGCCATCGAAATCCTGCAGCAAGGGGTTTTGCGGACGATGCGGCTGCTGGGCGTCGCCTGCCTCGAGGAGCTGTCGCCCAAGCACGTGACGCAACTGCGGCGGCTGGGGCC
>DATMMZ010000304.1:0-3772 GCA_035569455.1 Mycobacterium sp.
CCAAGCGCTCGAGATTCTCGTGCCGGCGGCCGGTGGCCGTGACAGCGCAGCCACGCGCCGCCAACTCATGAGCGATCGCGCCACCGATGCCTCCGGTGGCGCCGGTAACAAGGACGCTTCTACCTTCCAGTCGCATGCTCATACCCGGCCAGCTTCGGCGACTCAGTCTTGTGCATGGCGCTGGTGATCCCAGCGCTCCAGCTTGGCCTGGAGATCGTTGATCCCCACGGCAAACATCGGCGCGCCGATCACAAAAAGCGCGATCATTACAGCGTTCATCGCATTCTCCTCAGGGACCCGGGCGGCGGCTCTGTAGGTCGGAGCGGTCACCCCTGGGTCAGTCGGTGCTGCGATGTAATCACGAAGCGATACGGCCAGAGCAGAAAGTGTGCACCACAATTGGAGGTGGTGCCTATACCACCAAACCCAAACTCGGTCTTCGATTTCCGCAATCGGAGACCGACGGCAGCTGAACTGCGGGCACCTTGCGCACTGACTATCCTGTTGGCGATGACAGACTCTTTTGGCATGCCAGCAGAACTTGTGCGCAGCGCCCGGCTTTTTTCGGGTGTGCCGTATGCATACGCCGCGACTGCTCCCCAGACCGGTCTGATTGTCACCGCAGGTGCGTGCCCGCTCGATGATCAGGGGCGAGTAGTCGCTCCTGGCGACATCGCCGCGCAGACGCGTAAGGCGTTCGACAACCTACGGATTACCTTGGAAGAGTGCGGCGCTGAGCTGCGGGACGTGCTCAAGACGACCATTTTTGTGTCCAGCAGCAGTCGGGACGATCTAACTGTGGCATGGAATGAAGTCGTCGGTGGTTTCGGCGACCACGACCCGCCCAGCACACTGCTTGGCGTCGCGGCTCTCGGCTACCCGGGACAGCTTGTTGAGATAGAGGCGATTGCTTGTGCGGCACCGCACTGACCACCGTCACCTTCGAGGACCGCGATATGCCGAGCCCAACGCATATCGGCCCGCGGTAGCGGCTCAACCCCGCGGCGGGATGCCTTAGCGCTGGCCGCCGCATGGCCAGTAGCGGCCGTGCTCGGTGACGACGGCGGTGACCAGCTCGGCGGGGGTCACGTCGAAGGCCGGGTTGAAAACGTCTGCGTCCGGCGGGGTGATCGCGGTGCCGGTGAACGTCTTGAGTTCGTCGGGCGCGCGTTCCTCGATTGCGATCTCGGCGCCGGTGGCGAGCGACGTGTCGACCGTGGACGAAGGCGCGACTACAACGAGTGGCACGTTGTGATGACGGGCCGCGATGGCCAGGCCGTAGGTGCCGATCTTGTTGGCGACGTCGCCGTTGGCCGCGATCCGATCGGCGCCGACGAGCACGCAGTCGACGAGGCCGCGTGCCATCGCCGCCGCGGCGGCGCCGTCTGGCTGCACCCGGTAGGGCACGCCCGCCTGCGCCAGCTCCCACGCCGTGAGCCGGCCACCCTGCAGCAGCGGACGTGTCTCGTCGACCAGCACCGACTCGACCAGTCCGCGCTCGTGAAGGTGCCAGACGACGCCGAGCGCGCTGCCCCAGGCCACGGTGGCGAGATGACCGGCGTTGCAGTGGCTGAGCAGCCGCAACGGGCGGCGATCGCATAGTTCGAGGACGATTTCGGCGGCGTGGGCGGATGCGGCGCGGTTGAGGCGTTCGTCCTCGTCGAGGATTTCCAATGCTTCGGCGAGCACGGCTTCGGCGCCGTCGTCGAGTTTCTCGAGCGCGCGCGCGACTCCCCAGCTGAGGTTGACAGCGGTAGGTCGTGCCTTCGCGACTCGTTCGGCCGAGGCCCGGGGGTCGCCTCCCTCGCGGGCAGCGAGCACAACGCCAAGCGCGCCCGCCGCGCCCAGCGCCGGCGCGCCGCGCACGGCCAGGCGGCGGATCGCGTCGACCAGCTCATCGACCGTGCGCAAACTGAGAACGCGGTAATCGGCCGGCAGCGCGGTCTGGTCAATGATCGTGACCGCGTCGCCGTCCCAGTCGATGGTCCTGCGCACGAGCCGACCTTAGCCCTCGGTTAGCGCAAGCCCAGCGCACGGTTGTTGTACCGGCGCCTGCGCGGCCCACCTCATCCCCCACTTAGCGAGGAGGATCAGCCTCGGCCCGCGCCCACATTCGGAGGGGCAGACGAAGGACCGGCCAAAAGCGGCTGACCGGGCACAGGCCCGCCAGCCGGCGCCGGACCAGTCGGGTCACCCTTCCCCCCATAACTCCCATCCATGTCAATGAGTGGAGCAGTAGCCGGGAGCGGCGCACCCACCGGCCCAAGCGCAATCAGCGGAGCACCAACCGCCACCGGCGCACCCACCGGAGCACCCACCGGCACCGGAGCACCCACCGGCGCGCCCACCGGCACCGGCGCACCCACCGGAGCACCCACCGGCACCGGTGCGCCCACCGGCACCGGAGCACCCACCGGAGCCACAACCGGCCCAGGCACTGCCAGCGGAACACCAGCCATGCCAGTGAGTGGAGCACTAGCCGAACTGCACACGTCCGCGCCCAGCGGCGCGCCGGCCGCTACCGGTCCACCGGCGGCTGCCGGTCCACCAGTGGCTGGCAGCGGTCCGCCACCGGCTACCGGTCCACCTGCGGCTGCCAACGGTCCCCCGGCGGCGGCTGCCGGCGGTCCGGCTTCGCCCGCCATCCCCTGGATGCAGGCGTGGCCGCCCGTTATCAACGGAGCGGCTGCCGCGTGCGGGCTCAAAGCTATAGCGGCTCCGCACAACCCAGCGCTGGCAACTACCTTGACGTTGAACCGACCAAAGATCGTCATCAACATCAACTCCTTTTTCGCGCTCAGATATATCCGCAATCAAATGCTGCAGTAGAACCGCATAGCCGTACCGAAGTCGTGTTTAGACGACCGACCCAATTGTTAGCAGCCGATGTGGAACACGAGCCGCGCCGCGCCGCGCCGTTTCCAAATGGTGACGTTCGGCCCGCGCTGGTGTCTCAAGAGGGCGCTGGTCCCCCAAAGAAGGATGTTGTCACGACGGTGTCATCAAGTCCTTACCTTGGGGCCGGGTATCGGTGTCACGGTAGACCGAGGTGCCTGGCGTGGCTCATCTAAGGTGTGAGGAGGACTGCGATGAAGACTGGCGTCAAGGCGACCGCGGCGAACAGCTCCGCGCCTAGCTGCGGCGTTGCGGCGCGGGGCGGGTTGTAAGAGCGGCGTTGGCCGGCGGGTCGCCTGAGTGTGCCGCCCGAACGAAACGGCACGGTGGACCGACGATGCCTAGGCCAATTAATCCGCGTGCTGACCATGAAATGCGAAGACGGCCGCGTGAGCGACGAGCGCGTACGGTACGCGCGCAACGGGGATGTCCGGCTGGCGTACCGCGAGTTCGGGCATGGTGACACCACGCTGGTTTGGATCCCCGGTTGGTTCAGCAATGTCGAGATGTACGACGACCCCGCGAGCCCATTCACAGCCGTCATCGAACAACTGGCTGAAGTCATGCGGGTCGTTGTGTGGGACAAACGCGGCACGGGCCTTTCAGATCCGGCCACCCACGTCCCCCCACTCGACGAGCGCATGGATGATCTCCATGCCGTTCTCGATGCCGTCGAGGTCGATCGTCCGGCCCTTTTCGGCCAGTCCGAGGGTGGCCCGATGAGCCTTCTGTTTGCGGCGACATATCCGGAACGGGTCCAGTCACTGGTGATGTACGGCACGATGGCGCGGTTCTCTCAAGAATTGCCCGACCATCCATGGGGATTTACCGCCGAAGAGAAGGCCGCTCATCTGGAAGCCATCGAAAGTCATTGGGG
>DATMMZ010000305.1:0-9802 GCA_035569455.1 Mycobacterium sp.
CAAACCCGGCTGCGGACTCATCCGGACCTTGACCGGCTCGCCGAGGCAGTGGCCGACGGTCACCACGATCCCTACACCGCTGCCGAGCGGCTGTTGTCTCCCACATCTGAAAAGCAGACCCGAAACCGGGGTTGAAAACGACACCCGCACAGGGCTGCCGGGCTTCGCCCGTGCAACGAGCGGGGGACAAATCATCCGTCGATCGGGGGACAGAGAATTCATCCCCGCTGGTGGCCGCTCAGCCGACAGACATCTACACGTCGTGGCGGCACTGTTATGGCATGTTATTCGTGACCAGCGAACCCGCCGCCGCAGCTCCGATTGCGCTAACCGCGAGTCAGTTCGCTGGCCGACCCAAGCTTGTACCAGGCCGTCGCCGCGCAGGCCGCAGCGATTCGCGAACTCATTGTTGGCCAACCTCGCGGCTTGTGGCGGTTCCTACGCGCGCGCGCCCTTGCTGGTCGCACCGACACGACGAGTTGACGGCGTGGAAAGGCTACTGAAGGTCAACTGACTCCCGGTGGCCGCCGCGTGGGCCGCGCGGACGAAGGTTTCCGCGATGAGTGAGGGAATGGTCATTGCGGCCAGCGACGGACAGTGGGTGGTCTCCGATGATTTCGGGCCAGCGCCGCTACCCTGGCGACCATCGGGTTCTGCTGTGCAGCAACGATATTGATCTATCACTTGCGCATCTGGCGACTACGACTGGCCGGGCTGATCCGGGACGCGCTGAGGGCCCGTTCAAGGCATGGTGTAACCGCCGCTGACCGAGATCATTTGGCCGGTGACCTGACGGGCGGCACTCGGCGAAGAAAACCACAGGACAGCGCGGCCGATGTCTTCGGCCGTCGTCAGCCGACGCAGTGGCGTGCCTTTGACCATGTAGTCGATCTGGCTCTGGTCGAACACCGCATCCTGGCCGACCGACCACAGGCTGGACGCACCGACGGCATCCGGGCCCTCCGGGATAACGAGGCCGGGGCACACGATGTTCGACCGGATCCCATGGCGGCCGTGCTCGCGCGCGGTGGTGCGGGCAAGCGCCACCATCGCCGCCTTCGACGCGCCATAGACCCCCTGCCGGATCTGCCCGAACGCCGCGTCGCTGGCGATGAACACGATGGAGCCGCCCCCGGCCTCCTTCATCGGTGGGATTGCCGCCTGGGTGGCGGCGATCGCGGTGAACAAGTTCACCTCAATGGTGCGCTGCCATTTGTCGCGGTCGGTGTCGCTGGCGATGAAGCCCGCCACGCTCCAGCCGGCATTGTTGACGAGCACGTCGATGCCGCCCCATGTGGCCACGGCCGCGTCGACCGCGGTGTCGGCGCCGCCGGGCACCGTCAGGTCGGCAATGGCCAGTTCGACACTTGCTGCGCCCTTCTCGAGCGCTTCGGAGCGCACCTTCTCCGCCTGTGGCGCATCGATGTCACTGATCACGATGCGCGCGGCCTCTGAGGCGAATTCGTGCACGATGCCCCGGCCGATGTTGGAGGCGCCGCCGGTTACCACGACGCGCGCGCCGGTAAGCCCAAGGTCCATCGCTGCTCCCTCCGACGGTGCGTGGTTGAGACCACCCCGCCAGTAGTTTAACGTGGATTAGAAATATGTGACAATTTGGAGGGAGAACTGTGGAGACCGACGGAACTCCCGTGCTGCGCGACATCTCCGACGGCGTCGGTTGGATCACTCTGAACCGGCCGCAACACATGAACGCCATCACCGTCGGCCTCGCGCGTGAACTGGAAGCAGCGATCCGGGAGGTCGGTGCCGCCCCGGCGGTCAACGTGGTGGTGATACGTGGCGCGGGCGGCAATTTCTGTGCGGGCGGGGACTTCGACGAGGTGGAGCGGCTGCGCGCGGAGGGGCAGGAGGCCCTGCGGAGACTGTTCACCGCATTCCGGCGTGCCTGCGACGCGATCGCGGCGGTCGAGGTGCCGGTGCTTGCCGCGGTCGAGGGCGTGGCGATGGCGGGCGGGTTCGAGCTGATACAGGCCGCCGACATCGTGCTGGTGTCCGAGGCAGCGCGCATCGCCGACAGCCACATCAACTTCGGCATGGTGCCGGGCGGCGGTAGCACTCAGCGGTTGCCGCGCCTGGTGGGGCGTCAGCTGGCGCTGGGCCTTTTGCTCAGCGGCGACCGGCTGACCGGGGCGGACGCCACGCGCCTCGGCCTGGCGTATCGCAGCTTCGCGCCGGCCGAATTCGACTCCGGGGTAAGGCAGTTCGCGACGACGCTGGCAACCCGACAGCGGGCCGCGGTCGCCACGATCAAGCGGCTGGTGTACTCGGGCCAGCGGGCGTCGCAGGCCGCGGGGCTCGACGACGAGATCGCGGCGGTCGTTGAGCACGTCAGCGGAGAGGTCGGTGAGCGCGGCATCGCGGCGTTCGGGGCACCGCGATGACGGCTCCGGTGACTCTGGATGTTGCCGTGGACGGTGTGGCACGGTTGCGGCTCAATCGGCCAGCGTCCTCCAACGGCATGAATGTGGAGCTGTTGCACGCCCTGCATGCGGCGGTGCTGCAATGCCACGCCGACCCGCGGGTGCGCGTGGTGCTGTTGACCGGCGAGGGACGAAACTTCTGCGCCGGCGGCGACATTCACACCTTTGAGTCCAAAGGCGAGCGGCTGCCCGACTATCTGCGCGAAGCGACGGCGTGGCTGCAGCTGGCCAGCGCCGCGCTGATCCAGCTGCGCGTTCCGGTGGTGACCGCGGTGCAGGGCTTCGCGGCCGGCGGCGGGGGACTGGGTCTGGTGTGCGCATCCGACATCGTCGTGGCTGCACAGTCGGCCAAGTTCTTCTCCGGGGCGGTGCGCGTCGGCATGGCGCCCGACGGTGGATCATCGGTGACCCTGACCCAGCTGGTCGGCCTACGCCACGCATTGCGGATCCTGCTGACCAACCCCACGCTGACCGCCGCCGAGGCGCTCGACATCGGCCTGGTGACCGAGGTTGTCGCTGACGACGACCTGCTCGATCGCGCCACGGAACTGGCCACCATGTTGGCCACGCTGCCGACCCAGGCGCTGTCGGCCACGAAACGGCTGGTGTGGAGCGGCGTTGGCGCCGCCGTCGAGCAACGTCTCGCCGAGGAGTCTCGCACCGTCTCAGAGCTTTCCGGCACCGCCGACGCGCTCGAGGGTCTGCGCGCGGTCATCGAACGCCGGCAACCGAGGTTCACCGGGCGATGACCACTGGTCCAACCGTTCTCACCGAAACCCATGGTGCGGTGCGGACGGTGACGCTCAACCGGCCGGACAAACGCAACGCCGTCGACATTGAGATGCGCATCGCGCTCGCATCGGCTATCGAGGCGGCCGGCGCCGACGACGCGGTCGGCTCGATCGTGATCACCGGCGCCGGGCCGGCCTTCTGCTCGGGCGGGGACATTTCGACCATGCACCGTATGCCGCCCGCACGGGCGATGGAACGGTTGCAGTTGGCGCAACGGGTCATTCGCGCCATCTGGAGCGCCCCGAAACCGGTGATCGCCGCGGTGGAGGGGTCGGCCTACGGGGCGGGAACCGCGCTGGCCGCGGCCTGCGACCGGGTCGTCGCCGCGCAGGATGCGCGCTTTGCGACCACGTTCACCAGCGTCGGGCTGGCCGGCGACATGGGAGTCTTTGTGTCATTGCCGGCCCGGGTCGGTGTCGCCCGGGCCCGGCAAATGCTTTTGATGGCGGCACCGATATCCGCCGCGGAGGCGCTGGCCATCGGGCTCGTCGATGCGCTGGCGGAACCCGGTGAGGCGCTGTCGGCTGCGCGCCGGGACGCCGAACGCCTCGCCGCGGGGCCGGCGCGGGCGCTGAGCGTGATCAAAAAGATGCTCGCCACGGCGCCGACGATGAACCCGTTCGATGCTCTCGACCAGGAAGCCTCTTATCAGGCAACCCTTTTCGACACCGACGACTTCGCTGAAGGCGTTGCCGCCTTCCAACAGAAGCGCCGCCCGGTGTTCGGGTCACGGGAAGGAATGAAGCGATGAGCGTGGATGCCCAAACGGCTGGCCGCTACGGCCGACTGATCCAGCCCGACAGGGTGCACGGATCGCTGTACACGGACCCGTCGATCTTCGTCGAGGAACTGCACAAGATCTGGTACCGCAGTTGGGTCTTCGTCGGCCATGAAAGCGAAGTCGCACAACCCAACGACTATGTCCGAAAACGGCTGGGGCTGCAGGACGTGATTATGACCCGAGACCGCGATGGCGCCGTGCACCTGCTTTTGAATAGATGCGCTCATCGCGGCAACCAGGTTTGCGATGACGTGCGGGGGAATTCATCGACGTTCCGGTGTCCCTATCACGGCTGGACCTACCGCAACAACGGTGAGCTGGTGGGGTTTCCGTTCTTCAAGGGCTATGGCACTCGGAAACTCGACCTGTCGTTGGGCCGGGTGCCACGGGTGGATTCCTACCGCGGTTTCGTTTTCGGCAGCTTCGCTCCGGACGGTCCTGGTCTGATCGAGCACCTCGGGGCGGCTGCCGGCGAGATCGACCGGCTGGCACGGCTGTCGCCGGAGGGCCGTGTCCAACTGAACGCCGGCTGGCTGCAGCATCAGACCCGCGCAAACTGGAAGCTGCTGGCGGAGAACGAGACCGACGGCTATCACCCGCAGTTCGTGCATGGATCGATCTTCGGTGTGACGGGCAGCCCGATCGGCGCGCTCTATAGTGACGCGTCGACCGCGGTCACTCGCAACCTCGGCAACGGGCATAGTGAAAACGATTTGCGGCCGGAGTTCCGCAAGTTCGGCGAGCCGATGCGCTGGTTCGGCACCACGGAGTCGCGGGTGCCTGAATACGTGGCGGCGATGCGAGCGGCGTATGGAACTGAGGCCGAATGCATCCTGATAGAGGGCGGCCCGCATGTGATGGTCTTCCCGAACCTGTTCATCGCCGAGATCCAGGTGTTCAATATCCAGCCGGTGTCGGTCGGTGAATGCATCCAGTACGCCACCGCCGTGCAGCTCGGCGGCGCACACGAGCTCAACAGGCGCATGGTGTCGCAGTGCGTCGGCTCAGTTGGACCTGCGGGCATGCTGCTGGCCGACGACACCGAGATGTACGAGCGCAACCAGTTTGGCATCGAATCGCTAGCGCCGGAATGGCTGGACATCCGCCGCGGGCTGAACCGGGAACGCGTCGACGCGGACGGCTTCACGGTCGGGGCCGCCACCGACGAAACCGGCATGCGGGCCTTCTGGTCGCAGTACAAGACACTGATGGAACAGCCATGACGAGCACAGCCGAGAGCGGCGCTGCGCTGGGTCCGGTGCCGGACGGTTTCGATCGCGCCGAGGTCGAGCAGTTCCTCTATCGTGAGGCCCGCTACGCCGACGAAGCAGACTACGACGCCTGGGAGGCGTTGTGGACCGATGACGCGCTGTACTGGGTGCCGGTCTCCTCGACCGAGGATCCGCTGCGGCAGATGTCGGTGATCTACGACAACCGCAGCCGCATTAGCACCCGGCTCAACCAGTTGCGCACCGGCAAGCGATACGCGCAGGTGCCGAAGTCCAACCTGCGTAGACTGGTGTCCAACATCGAATTTCTCGGCGGCACAGCCAATTCTGACGGCGGCGCGGACCTGGAGGTGGGTGCGAACTTTTTGCTGCTGGAGTCGCGAGCCCGCGGCACACACTTGTGGGGTGGGCGGGTGACCTACCGGCTGCGACATCAGGACGGCGCGCTGCGGTTGGCATACAAGAAGGTGGTCCTGGTGGACGACGATCGGCCGATCCCGACGATGGGATTCTTGATCTGAGGCGGTGCGATGAATATCGAATTCGGTGACAGTGGATCGGTCGACGTGCCGGGTGTCGGACCGGTCATCGGCAACGAGTTCGCCCAGGTGTCAGTCAACTTCGATACCGAGGGCAACTCGCCACGGCTGCGACTGGAGGACCTGCGCAGCCGCCGGGTGCGTTACCTCGACGCTCTTGAACTGGAAGCCATCATTTGGCTGTCGGAAGACCACCTGACAAAACTGCTGGATCCGTCCGCGGATCGTTGGCGGGGCAACGCCTGAGGCGTTGCCGGCTTCCCGGTCGGTTCACGACTTGCGGGGCACGGTGGCGAACCGGCCCGCGTCCAACGCGTCGAGCAACTGGCCGACGATCCACTGCAGCGCGGCCCTGTCGGGCGGCAGGGTGGCCTGCTCGTACCCCACGAGCAGATACACACCCCAATCGGCGAACAACTCGGCCTGACGCTGATCCTGCAGTATCTCGAATGCCGATTCCCGCATGATGTCGTGGCGCTGCTTGTCCACCGCGACCTGCACCGTGTACACCTCCGGGTCAAGGCTGCTCCACGTTCGGATCGCCGCCTCGGCGCCGTGGGGCAGATGAAGGCCGATATGGATCATGCCGTCGATACGCCGGCGTGGATCGGTTTCGGCGCGAAGCGACTCAATCAGCCGTGTCGTGTTGACCTTCTGCCAATGGTCGATCAGCCCCCGCGTATATGCCGCCCAGTTGCTGAAGTAGTGATAAAAGGATCCCGTCGTGACTCCGAGCCGATTGCACACCTCGGCGAGCTTGAGTCCGCCGTACCCGAGGTCGGACAGCACCTCAAGACCCGTTTGAAAGTACGCGTCACGGGAGACCACGCTCGCCATGACTAGGACTCTAATTGCTGGTTATTCGCAGTTGGTCAGCCGCCTTGACTGCGGTAAAATTTCTAAACTAGATTCAAAACACGACCGCAGGTTGGGTAAGTGGAGGATATCGACGTGTCCGGAGTGCAGGACAAGGTCGTGATCGCAACGACCGACGGAGCCGAGGCCATTGTCGCGACGGCGCTCCTGCACTCCCCAGGAGGTCCTCGACAAACTCGATCCCGCGCACGTCGCGCCCGCGGTCGGCTACCGGCTCTCCGAGGAGAACCACGACACCGGATCGGTCTTCGTCGTCGGCGGCGGCTTGATCCAACGCGTGGCCCAGTTTCAAAACGACGGCGTGACCTTCGGGCGGCTCGCGAGCCTCGAGAAAATGGCCTGCCGATGGCCACAGGTCAGCGACATCTCGGATGCCAACCTGGGCACCAGTCCCGTCTGATCGCGTGACGCTCGCACGCGCGATCGACCCTCGCAGACAGGCTCTGCGTGACCGGTTCCCGATCTGGACGCCCCATAGCCTGGCCGATTGGCTGGACATCTGCGCCGACCGGTACGGCGAACTCCCGTTGGTGCTGACCGACGAGGTCCGGCTCAGCTATGCCGACGTCGCCGCCGAATCGCGCCGATTGGCAGCCGGATTGGCGGCGCTGGGGGTTCGTCCCGGTGACCGGGTGGGCATGCTGATGGCGAACTATCCCGAGTTCGTCACGGTCAAGTTCGCGATCGCCCGCGTGGGCGCGATCGCGGTCCCGTTCAACTACCTCTACCGGCATAACGAATTACGCTTCGTGCTGGCCGACTCCGGCTGCCGGGTGTTGGTGACGATGACCGGGTTCGGCGACCTGAATTACCTTGCGATGCTTGACCGGATTGGGCCGCCACTGCCGACCGTCGTGCTCTTCGATACCGGCGGGTCGGCACCGGATGACGCCCTGACACTCTCGGGTCTCGCCGATCTCGGCGCCGAAAATCCCACTGCTGCCGATGGATTGACGGCCGACCCGCACCAGCCAGGCGACATGCTGTACACATCGGGAACGACGGGCTCGCCCAAGGGCGTGGTCGTGTCTCATGATGCGGTGCTGCGCACCGCGTACGCCTCGGCGTTGACCCGGGCCTACGAGGACGGTCGGCGGATTCTGTTCTCGTTGCCGTGCTACCACATGTTCGGTTACATCGAGGGCCTGCTGTCGGTGATGTTCGTCGGCGGGGCGATCGTTCCGCAAACCAGATTCAGCGCCGAGGACTACTTCGCCGGCATCGCGCGCCATCAGGCGACCGACGTTCTCTGCGTGCCCACCATGGCCGTCGCGATGCTCGAGTGTCGCGCCCGGGAACGCTACGATCTCAGTTCGCTGCGCGCGATGCTGTGCGGATCGGCGCCAGCGCCGGTCTGGCTGTGGGAACACACCGAAAAGTGCTTCGGCATCACCGAAATCGTCACCGGCTATGGCATGACCGAGTGCGGTGGGGCCATGACGCTGACGCTCCCCGAGGACGCGTTGCACCTGACCTCTGAGACGGTCGGCCGGCCCAAAATTGCCGGTGCCGCGTCCGTACCAGGAACGGACGCACTCATCGAGTACAAGACCGTCGACCCGGTGACCGGAGATGACCTGGCCCCGGGCGAGGAAGGCGAGCTGGTTTCGTCGGGTCTCACAGTGATGCTCGGTTACTGGAACCGGCCCGACGAAACGGCGGCGAGCCTTCGCGACGGCTGGCTGTTCTCCGGCGACCTGGGTCGGGTGCGCAGTGACGGGTACCTGCACGTTACCGGGCGCAGCAAGGAACTGTACAAGAGCGGCGGCGAATTGGTCATGCCGAAGGAGATAGAGGATCTCCTGGCCGCCCACGACTCCGTAAGCCAGGTCTTCGCAATCGGGCTGGCCGACGAGCGGTGGGGCGAAATCGGTTGCGTGGTTGTCGTTCCCGCACCGGATGCGGCGTTGACCGAAGACGATGTGCTGGACATCTGCCGCGCCAAGCTGGCCAGATTCAAGGTGCCCAAGCGGGTGGTGTTCTACCGGGCCGAGGACTTGCCGACCACGCCGACCGGCAAGGTGCAGAAGTTCCGGCTAGTCGAGCAGCTCAGCGGGATCTGAGGCGGGTTACCTTGACTCGGTTCACTTTCCGCGCAACTTCTGCAGGCGTTCCGCGGCGATGGCGGACACGGCCGGTGATGCCAAGAGCTCTTTGATGGCGTGTTGCTCAGCATCGAGACCATCCTGAAGCGGCACCCGGCCGGCCATGTCCAGCAACGCCTTCGCGTGCCGCAGCGTGTTGCGGTCGTGGCCTGCGATCTCCCGTGCGAGCTCCACCGCCGCGGCTACTGGGTCGTCGGAAAGCCGGGTGACGAGCCCGATCGAAGCCGCCTCTGATCCGCTGACTACCCGGCCGGTAAACGTGAGGTCCTTGGCGACATCCCGTCCCACCAACTCGGGAAGCAGCTGAGTTCCGGCCATGTCCGGTATCAGCCCCCACTGCACCTCCATGACGGAAAGCCCTGCGTCCGGCGACGCCACGCGGATGTCGGCACCCAGCGCGATCTGCAGCCCCCCGCCATATGCCACTCCGTGAATGCCGACGATGACCGGCACGGGAACCTGCGACCAAACCAGTGCGGCCTGTTGACCCAGCGCCTTGGCACCGCCGATGCGTTCGTCGTTCGCCGGCGGCGCGGGAGCCCGCCCGCCCGCTCCGTCGGCGATCCGGGCGAACTGCTTGAAGTCCAAGCCGGCGCAGAAGGCTCGCCCGTTTCCACTGATCACCACCGACCGGATGTCGGTGTCGGACATGAGTCGCCTGCCAGCGGACACCAGGCCTTCGAACATCGGGCTATCGAGGGCATTGAGCTTGTCCGGCCTGTTGAGCTGAACATGCGCCACAGCGCCGTCCACGTCGACGATTACGTGTCCATCGTTGGCCATAGCAGAATTTAACATGTACTAGAAAAACATGCTAGCATCGCAGGTGTATGGCATTAATGCATTGGAATCTTTGCCGAATCAAGATTAAATAATCGGCCAGTTGAGCCGCCCATCCGATGGGAAGGGACGTGTTTGTGGACGACTTCGACTCGGAGTACGAAGCGAAGGTCGCCGCCGTTCGAAGCCTCTACCGTGCGTTGGCCGCCGGCGACCGGGAGGCGCTGGGTAAGCTGCTGCATCCGGATTTCCTCGGCCA
>DATMMZ010000306.1:0-8502 GCA_035569455.1 Mycobacterium sp.
TTGACCATCGCGTCGTCGCCGACGGCGACCACCTGGTCTGGCACCTCGACATGACGCTCGGCCAGCTCGGAGATGTGCACCAGGCCTTCGATGCCCTCCTCCACGCGGACGAACGCGCCGAACGGAACGAGCTTGGTGACCTTGCCCGGCACGATTTGGCCGATGGCGTGGGTGCGGGCGAAGTGCCGCCACGGGTCTTCCTGAGTCGCTTTGAGCGACAACGAAACCCGCTCGCGATCCATGTCGACGTCGAGCACCTCGACGGTGACTTCGTCGCCAACCTGGACCACCTCGGAGGGATGGTCGATGTGCTTCCAGGACAGCTCGGAGACGTGCACCAGGCCGTCCACACCGCCGAGATCGACGAAAGCGCCGAAGTTGACGATGGACGAGACCACACCCTTGCGGATGGTGCCTTTCTGCAGCTGGTTGAGGAATTCGCTGCGCACCTCGGACTGGGTCTGTTCCAGCCAGGCCCGTCGCGACAGCACCACGTTGTTGCGGTTCTTATCCAGCTCAATGATCTTGGCTTCGATCTCCTTGCCGATGTACGGCTGCAGATCGCGAACACGCCGCATCTCGACCAACGAGGCGGGCAGGAAGCCGCGCAACCCGATGTCGAGGATCAGGCCGCCCTTGACCACCTCGATAACGGTGCCCTTGACGGCTTCGTCTTTCTCCTTGAGCGCCTCGATAGTGCCCCACGCACGTTCGTACTGCGCGCGTTTCTTCGAAAGGATCAGCCTGCCCTCTTTGTCCTCCTTCGTGAGGACCAGGGCTTCGACCTCATCGCCCACGGAAACGACCTCGCTGGGGTCGACGTCGTGCTTGATGGAGAGTTCGCGGGCCGGGATGACACCTTCGGTCTTGTAGCCGATGTCGAGGAGCACCTCGTCCCGGTCAACTTTGACGATGGTGCCTTCGACGATGTCGCCATCGTTGAAGTACTTGATCGTTTTGTCTATTGCGGCGAGAAAGTCCTCGCTGGAGCCTATGTCGTTGACGGCTACTTGGGGCGAGGTGACGGCGGGACTCGGCATATTGTTGGGTTGCTCCGGACAAGGTTCGGTCGTAGGGACAGTTGACATTGTGGTGTGACCCGCTTCGAGCACAAACGGGTACCTGTCGAGGCTACTCGACTGTGTACATGCTGGACAAACTCGGGGTCCAGCCGCAGATGATGATCAGACTACCGCACGGTGGCCCGCTGGTGGAGAAACGGTGCCTTCCAGCCCTTCCAGAGCAGTGCGAAGGTTTCCAGCAGTATCAGCGGAACGTGCACGAGCAGTGCGACGGTGTAGGCCATGCGCTGAGAGTTCGTCGATACGAACACGTCGTTGGCGATGACGATGATCGACAACGGAGCCAGGTGCGCAACCAGCAGCGCGGCGTTCCACAGCCGGCTTGGCCACCGCGTGGCGCCGATCATGCACACCAGCGCGAGCAGAAACATCAAGAAATAAGCCTGAAACAGGCCAACATAGCCGAAAGGCTGGCTCGCCAACACATTGAGCGGGCCGCGCCCCTTCCAGCCGAGCGTCGATCCCGTGGTCGCGGCGATGGTGATCACGAATAGGCAGATCGCGTGAAAACGAGTCACCTTCGTCCGCAGGCGCGAACCCGAATCATGCCGTGGCGACGTCATGGCCGCTCCTAATCCACTGGCTTATAACAGCTTTCGCGCATGTACCTCAGTGTGCCGCTGAGTCCCAGCTGCGGCCGTAACCCACCGACACTTCCAGCGGAACATCGAGCGGATAGGCACCGCCCATCTTGTCGCGCACCAGCGCGTCGACCTGCTCCCGCTCACCGGAGGCGATTTCGAACAACAGCTCGTCATGCACCTGCAGCAGCATGCGCGACGCCAGCCCGGCCGTTTTGAGCGCCGTGTCCACATCGATCATCGCCACCTTGATGATGTCGGCCGCGCTGCCCTGGATCGGCGCGTTGAGCGCCGCCCGCTCGGCGGCCTCCCGCACCTGACGATTGCTGCTGTCCAGCTCGGGAAGGTAGCGCCGGCGGCCCAGCACGGTCGAGGTGTATCCGTCCTTGCGGGCCTGCTCGACGACGTCCATCAGGTAGTCGCGCACCCCACCGAAGCGGGCGAAGTACTGGTCCATTTGGACCTTGGCCTCCTCGGTGGAGATCTTCAGCTGCGCGGCCAAGCCGTAGGCGCTCAACCCGTAGGCCAGCCCATACGACATCGCCTTGACGCGGCGGCGCAGCTCGGCGGTGACCTCGTCGATCGGCACCCCGAATGCGCGCGACGCGACAAATGAGTGCAGGTCCTCCCCCGTTTTGAAAGCCTCGATGAGGCCTTCGTCGCGGGACAGGTGCGCCATGATCCGCATCTCGATCTGGCTGTAATCGGCGGTCATCAGCTCCGAGTAGCCGTTCCCGACCACGAACGCGTCCCGGATCTGGCGGCCGGCGTCGGTGCGGATCGGGATGTTCTGCAGGTTGGGCTCGGTCGAGGAAAGTCGGCCGGTCGCCGCGATCGTCTGGTTGAACGTGGTATGAATCCGGCCATCCGCGGCGGCCGCATTGAGCAGCCCGTCGACGGTGACCTTGAGCCGGGTGACGTCGCGGTGGGTCAGCAGATGCTGCAGAAACGGGTGCGCGGTCTTGTCGAACAGCGACTGCAGGGCGTCCGCGTCGGTGGTGTAGCCGGTCTTGGTCCGCTTGGTCTTCGGCATTCCCAGTTCGTCGAACAGCACCACCTGCAGCTGCTTGGGTGAGCCCAGATTGATCTGCTTGCCGATCACCGCGTACGCGGCCTCGGCGGCATCGCGGATCTGGTCGCCGAACTGGCTTTGCAATTCGGTGAGCAGCCGCAAATCGACGGCGATACCCGCGGCCTCCATGTCGGCCAGCACCTGCTGGACCGGTAGTTCCATCTCACCCAGTAACGGCGTGGAGTCGATGCGGCCCAGCTCGGCGTCCAGCGCATCGGCCAGGTCCGCGACGGCCCGGGCCCGCAGGATCAGGGTCTGGACGGCTTGCTCGTCGGTTCCGTCGATGTCATCGAGTAGCGAAAGTTGTTGCTGTTCAGTGGTTTCCGCGCGCAGCTCGCGGCGCAGGTAGCGCAACGATAGGTCGTCCAGAGTGAAGCTGCGCTGCCCCGGCCGCACCAGGTAGGCCGCCAACGCGGTGTCGGAGGTGACGCCGTTCAACGTCCACCCACGGCCCGCGAGGTCGTGGATGGCCAGCTTCGCCTCATGCAGGGCTTTGGGTTTCGCGGGATCGGACAGCCAGGCCGCCAGCGCGGCGTCGTCGTCGGGAGTCAATGTCGCGGTATCGATGTAGCCGCCGTCCCCGTCGGCCGCGGCGATGGCCAGTGCGGTGGCGTCCCCGTCGTGCGGCAGGTGGGTACCCACGACCGCCAGCCCGGACCGGCGCCCGTCACTGGCGTGCGCGGCCAGCCACTGCCCGACGGCGCCGGCCTCCAGCGCGCCGCCGCGCACGTCAAACCCCTCTTCGACCTCGGGCTCGACGGCGGCCAGGGTGTCGAACAGCCGATCCCGCAACACCCGGAACTCCAGGTCGTCGAAGAGCCGGTGAATCTGGTCGCGATCCCACGGCTGCAGCCGCAGCGTGTCCGGAGTTTCCGCCAGCGGCACGTCACGGACCAGGTCGGTGAGCTCTCGGTTGCGCACCACGCCGGCCAGATTCGCCCGCAGCGCGTCGCCCACCTTGCCGCGCACGGAGTCGACGTTGTCGACCAACGCTTGCAGCGAGCCGTATTCGACGATCCACTTGGACGCGGTTTTCTCCCCGACACCGGGGATGCCTGGCAGGTTGTCGCTGGGATCCCCGCGCAGCGCGGCGAAGTCCGGGTACTGCTCGGGGGTCAGCCCGTACTTTTCGACGACGGCCTCGGGCGTGAAGCGGGTGAGTTCGCTGACGCCTTTGCGCGGATACAGCACCGTCACGTCGTCGCTGACCAATTGCAGTGAGTCGCGGTCACCGCTGACCACCAACACCCGGTAGCCCTCGTTTTCCGCCTGGGTGGCCAACGTCGCGATGAGGTCGTCGGCTTCGAATCCGGGCTCGGAGAGCACCGTAATGCCCATAGCGTTGAGAACTTCCTTGGTGATGTCGATCTGACCGTGGAATTCGTCGGGTGTCGACGACCGGTTGGCCTTGTACTCCGGGTAGCGCTCGGAGCGGAAGGTCTGACGCGATACGTCGAACGCGGCGGCGATGTGTGTCGGGGCCTCGTCACGCAGCAGGTTGATCAGCATCGCGGTGAATCCGTACACCGCGTTGGTGGTCAAGCCGCCGCGGGTCTTGAAGTTCTCCGCGGGCAGCGCGTAGAACGCGCGGAACGCCAGCGAATTGCCGTCCAGCAACATCAACGTCGGTTTGGCTTGATCGCCGCTGGCGGGGGCTTCGGGATCCGCCCTGTCGGCGGCGGTCCTTGCTGGGCTCACGGCCCTACTCTAGGCACCGTTGCCGACATCAGGTCAGCCGCCGCTCACCGCCCACGTCGTACTCGGAAACCGACGCGGACACGATCGCGCCTTGTTGCTCATCGCTTGGTCCGCTCCCGCGGAACGCGTCGACCGCGGCCCGCGACTCCCAGCGTTCGAAGATGTCAACGCGACTCGGATCGAGCAGGTCGGCGCTGATCGCGAAGTCGAGGCAGCCCGGTGTTCGCCGGGCCTGCTGCACGACCCCCTTACATCCTGCGAGATAGCCGTCACGCTGCCGCGGCTCAACGACGAGGTACCCGGCGACGATCACCATTGGACGCTCCTCCGCTTGGATGACACCTCGGACGTTGTGACCGCCTGCGCCCGCCGAAGTCATCGGTGATTCCAGCGCTCCGTAGGCGAACTAGAACACGTTTCAGTTTTTTCGCGATCGTGAGTAATCTGGCGTGGTGCCAGAAGCTCTTGACAAGGTCAAGCCGGCAATCGATGGGTGGTTCGCCACCAACGACGCCGGCAGCCCGCATCTGATCGGCAGTAAGTGCCCCAAATGCGGCACGTATGTCTTCCCGCCGCGAGGGAACGACTGCCCTAACCCCGCCTGCGACAACGACACGCTGGAGTCCGTCGCCTTGTCGACGCGGGGAACGCTGTGGAGCTACACCGAAAACCGTTACGCGCCCCCGCCGCCGTATCCGTCTCCCGATCCCTTTGAGCCGTTCGCCGTCGCCGCGGTCGAACTGGCCGACGAGGGGCTGATCGTGTTGGGCAAGGTGGTCGAGGGCACGCTGGCCGCCGACTTGAAGGTCGGCATGGAGATGGAGTTGACCACCATGCCGCTGTTCACCGACGACGACGGTCGCGAGCGCATCGTGTACGCGTGGAGGATCGCACGCGCCGGCGACGCTGCAGTGGGGGCACCACCCGCTTGCGGGGGACGAAGCGATGAGAAGGAGCGGCGCAAATGATGAGCACGCCAGAACCGCTGTACATCCTCGGCGCCGGAATGCACCCGTGGGGCAAATGGGGCAGTGACTTCACCGAATACGGGGTGACCGCGGCGCGCTCTGCCCTGCGCGAGGCCGGCCTGGACTGGCGTCAGATCCAGCTGGTGGCCGGTGCGGACACCATCCGCAACGGCTATCCGGGATTCGTGGCCGGCGCCACGTTCGCGCAGAAGCTCGGCTGGAACGGCGTTCCGGTCAGCTCGAGCTACGCGGCGTGCGCCAGTGGGTCGCAGGCGCTGCAGAGCGCGCGTGCGCAGATCCTGGCCGGGTTCTGCGACGTGGCGCTGGTTATCGGCGCCGACACCACGCCGAAGGGCTTCTTTGCGCCCGTGGGTGGCGAGCGCAAGAACGATCCGGATTGGCAGCGGTTCCACCTGATCGGGGCCAGCAACCCGGTGTACTTCGCGCTGCTCGCGCGGCGGCGCATGGACCTGTATGGCGCCACGCTCGAGGACTTCGCGCAGGTGAAGGTCAAGAACTCTCGGCATGGCCTGCAGAATCCGAACGCCCGATACCGCAAAGAGGTGTCGGTCGAGGACGTGCTGGCCAGCCAGGTGGTGGCCGATCCGTTGCGGCTGCTGGACATCTGCGCGACCTCCGACGGCGCCGCGGCATTGATCGTTGCCAGCGCCAAGTTCGCCCGCGAGCACCTCGGCTCTCTGGAAGGTGTGCCGTCCGTGCGCGCGGTAAGCACGGTCACCCCGCGCTACCCGCAGCATCTACCCGAATTACCGGACATCGCAACGGATTCCACCGCGGCGGTGCCCGCACCGGACCGGGTGTTCAAAGACCAGATCCTCGATGCGGCCTACGCCGAGGCGGGCATCGGGCCCGAAGACGTGAGCCTGGCCGAGGTCTACGACCTGTCCACCGCGCTGGAGCTCGACTGGTATGAGCACCTGGGGCTCTGCGCGAAGGGTGAAGCCGAGGCTTTGTTGCGCAGCGGTGACACCACCATCGGCGGCAAGGTCCCGGTCAACGCGTCCGGCGGGCTGGCATGCTTCGGCGAGGCGATCCCCGCCCAGGCGATCGCCCAGGTCTGCGAGCTGACCTGGCAGCTGCGTGGACAGGCCACCGGCCGTCAGGTGGAGAACGCGAAGGTCGGTATCACCGCCAATCAGGGCCTGTTCGGACATGGCTCGTCGGTGATCGTGGCGCGTTAGTAAGGCGTCACTCGCCCAGACTGCGACGAGGGCGCGAAAAAACCGAATTTAGCGGTCTGAGCGCAGGGCCGACGCCGTCAACGCAAACTCGATTGCGGAACTAAGCGTCGTTCTCGGCGTCCTTGGGAGTGTCGAGTGTTTCCAGGACGACTTCAGCCACCCGTTTCATGGTGGTCCGGCGATCCATCGCGGCACGCTGAATCCATTTGAACGCCTCTGGTTCGGTCATGCCCTGCTTGGCCTGCAACAGGCCTTTGGCGCGTTCGACGGTCTTGCGGGTCTCCAGCCGCTCGGATAACGTCGCCACTTCGCGTTCCAGCTCGGTGATCTCGCTGAACCGGCTGACAGCCAATTCAATCGCCGGGATCAGGTCGCTGACGGTGAAGGGCTTCACCAAGTAGGCCATCGCCCCGGCATCGCGTGCCCGTTCGACCAGGTCGCGCTGGCTGAACGCGGTCAGCACCACGATCGGCGCGATGCGTTTGCTGGCGATCTCCGATGCTGCGTCGATTCCGTCGCGGCGCGGCATCTTCACATCCATGATCACTAGGTCAGGCTTGTGCTGCTCGGCCAGTTCGACGGCTTCCTGGCCGTCGCCGGCCTCTCCGACTATGTCGTAGCCCTCATCTCGCAGCATCTCGGCCAGGTCCATTCGGATGAGCGCTTCGTCTTCAGCGATCAGGACTCGGCGCCGTGTGGCGGCGTCGGTGTCAGTCGTGGGGCCGGTCATGACGGACATTGTGTCGTGAGCGGCTGCGACCAACGACCTCGGGGGCGGTCAGAAGCCTTGACCACACCGATCCTCTATGGTGAGAGGCTCCTCTAAGGTAGTAGGCCGGATAAAGCCCTCGTATCCCAACTGGCAGAGGAAACGGACTCAAAACCCGTCCAGTGTGGGTTCGAATCCCACCGAGGGCACCAGGTCAACAGGCATAAGTTGCGCAGAAGCGAAGTCTTTATACCGCAGTCGTACCGCAGTTCACCCCGGAAACGAATCGGACGCCGCCAACCCCGCGTTGTTGAGCGCCTCCGCCACCTTCGTCAGGTCGTCCGAAAACAGGTGCCCGTACCGGTCGAGCGTCATGACAGCCGATGCGTGGCCGAGGATCCCCTACATGAACAAACCCCCACGTCCATGCTCAACATGCGGTAAGCCTGCCGTGCGCAATATGGCCGCTGTCGCATGCACGACAGGCAGGCTGAGAAGCGTTAGAGGCAGCAGCACAGAGCGCGGCTACGGCGCGCGTCACCGTGGATGGTTTCGAGCCGACGCGTTCAGATCGGGTAGATTCGGGGTCGCTGGGAATTTCAGCTTGGTCCGGGAATGAGTTCCGCCGTCCGCCGCAGAACCCAAGGAGCACCGCTCCGTACCCGACATGCACGGTGATCGTCTGCACGCAGGGATCACGATGACCACATCACCTCATTTTGCTGAGTACCGAATCGACCCGACCGCCTGGCGCCCCGCCACGCTCGACGACGCCGAAACCAACGGCGACGGCTACGACGAGTTCGTGGACGTGAAGGAGCGCATCATCGAACGACGCCGCCAGCCCCGGCCGAGCACCCTGGACGGATACCTCCGTGAGCTGCCTGCGTTGATACTGCTGGATCGATTGCCCACACCCATGCTCGCCACCGGACTCGACGGCGTCCTCATCTACACCAACCCCGCCTTCGCCACCATGCTCGGCTACCCCGACACCACCACGCTGACCGAACAACCGCTCCCCGCGCTGCTGGCCGGACATTCAGCGAACCCGCCGCGCGACTGTGTCACCGCACTGCGCGCCGCTGGCACCGTGGTCATCGACTGGCTCCACGCCGAGGGCTTCCCGGTCCGCACCGTGGTATCCGACGCGCTACTCGTTCGCGCCACCGACCGGATACTGCTGATCA
>DATMMZ010000307.1:0-14813 GCA_035569455.1 Mycobacterium sp.
GACTCTCGCGAAACAGATGAAGGCCAGGCCATTCGGCGGCGCCGGTCGTGCCCCGAGTGCGGGCGTCGGTTCACCACCGTAGAAACCGCGGTCCTCGCCGTGGTCAAGCGCAGCGGCGTCACGGAACCCTTCAGCCGCGAGAAGGTCATCAATGGGGTCCGCCGCGCTTGCCAGGGCCGCCAGGTGGACGAGGACGCGTTGAATCTGCTGGCCCAGCAGGTGGAAGACACTGTGCGCGCCGCGGGGTCGCCAGAGGTCCCCAGTCACGAGGTCGGCCTGGCGATCCTTGGCCCGTTGCGCGAACTTGACGAGGTGGCCTACCTGCGTTTCGCGTCGGTATACCGGTCGTTTTCTTCGGCCGACGATTTCGAACGCGAGATCGAAGCGCTTCGCGCGCACCGCAAGGTATCGACCCCAAGCTGACACAGGGCTGACGAATGTCCGCTGACCTGCACCCAGACGTCGAGCAGCTGGCGCCTCTGCTTGGTACCTGGGCCGGCCGGGGGGTGGGCAAGTACCCGACGATCCAGCCCTTCGAGTACCTGGAAGAGGTGGTGTTCTCCCATGTGGGCAAGCCGTTTCTGTCGTACGTGCAAAGGACCAAGGCGGTAGCCGACGGGAGGCCGTTGCACGGTGAGACGGGATATCTTCGCGTGCCGCAACCGGGTCGCGTTGAGCTGGTTCTCGCTCATCCGAACGGGATCACCGAAATCGACGCCGGCACGTACACGGTGACCGGCGACGTCATCGACGTCGAGTTGTCATCGACCACAATCGGATTAGCGCCCACCGCCAAAGAGGTGACCGCGCTTGGCCGGTCTTTTCGGCTCGACGGCGACGAGCTCTCGTACACGTTGCGGATGGGCGCGGTGGGGCAGCCCCTGCAGGATCATCTCTCCGCCGTGTTGCGCCGAAAGCACTGAACTGCGCGGACGTCAGTTCACTTGTGCCACACCGTCGTTGACGACGCGGCCGGCCACGCGAACCCAACCCTCGGGGCTCCAGGTGGTTTCGATCATCGATCCCTTGCCCTGCGTGATGGTGAGGTCGCGGCTGAGGTAGTCGGTAATCCGGATCGCCGCCGATCCGGTCGCTTCGTCTTCCGGCACACCGAGATTGGAGGCGAACATTCGCGAACGCAGTGATCCGGTGGACCGATCGGTCCAGGTCCATAAGTAGTGCGCGATGTCGTCGGGAAAATCGGCGGGGTCGGCGGCGAAAAGGGCTTCGAGCGAATCGAGGTCGTGGATGGCGAATTCAGGCGCCCACTCCGCGCGTGCGCTGATACCCGTGAGGCCACCTCCCTCGTAGCTGACCTGCACGAGGCCGGCCGGCACGTGCAGTGTGTTGATCGGCGTCCCGTTTTCGCGCAGCCACCACGACAGCCCGATGGTGGGGTGACCGGCGAACGGGATTTCGGTTTGCGGGGTGTGGATGGCGGCGCTTGCGGTGTTCGAGCCCGCGCTGGGAATATCGACGAATATCGTTTCGCTGTAACCCAATTCGGCGGCCAAGCGCTGCCGGTCGGCCGGTTGCACCAGGCTGGCGTCGACCACGCCGAGCTGATTCCCGAAATTGCCGTCTGAGTCGGTGAAAACGCGTAACACCGTCACTTCGATACCCATTGTCCGACTCTACGACCCCGCACGGCGAGGGATCGCTCAGGTGGCGCTGCGTTCGTCGGCATCCATCGCGTTGAGAACCGCGACGCGGGTGTCGGCCGGGCCGGTGACCGTTCGTTCCCCGCCGCCGCTGCGGAGCAGCTCACGAAGAGCGGTCGGATCGTATTCGGAGGGCTCGGTGCTGTCTATGAAGCGCTGGACGACGTCGATGAAGCGAGCCGGGTCGTCGTGAAATGGAAAGTGGCCGGAGCCCTCGAAGATCTCCAGCCGCGAGCCGGGCATCGCGGCGTGCGCCATCCAGGCGTGATTGACGGGCACCACCACATCCTTCGTGCCCCATACGATCTGCACCGGGATGGCCTGGGTCAAATAACATCGATCCAGCATGGTGACGATCTGGCCGCGCCAGTCCACCACCGCCCGCAGGGTGCGGCTGAACGCCGCCGAGGCTGTCGGTTCCGGTAGGTCGTGCAGTACCCGCAGCATGTTCGGCAGGTCGTGCCCCAAACCGGTGGTGCCGATCGCCCTGCCCACTATCTGTCCGGCTATCTGCACCGCAGGGAGCATGAGGGGCAATCGCAGCAATGCCAGAGCTTCGCTGCCCATCGGCAACGAGGCCAGCCGCAAGAGGACATTGACATCCTTGGTCACACCGCCGGCGGAGACGAGGATCAGTCGCTCGACCAGCTGGGGGAACTGGTAGGCGAATTGCATCGCCACTCCGCCGCCCAGCGAGTGACCCACTATGGTTACCCGCTCGATGTCGAGCAGGCTGAGCAGGTCACGCATCCCGTTGGCGTAGGCCGCGACCGAGTAGTCGGCGCGTGGCTTGTCGGACTGCCCGTGGCCCAGCAGATCTGGGGCAATGACCGTGTACCGCTGGGCGAGTTTTGCCTGGATGGTATTCCAGGTGGTGGAGTTGTCGCCGATGCCGTGGATCAGCAGGATCGCCGGCCCGGAACCGGCGATCCGGTATGCGCGCTTATAACCGTGGATCGTGCGGAACCGCTGCGAAGGCGTAGTCACCTCGCGCACCGGGCGAAGATTGCGCTTTCGCTCGGTCATCTCGCCAACCTCGTTGTCGGGCCGGATTAGGGCGGCTAGGTCGAATCGTCGTCGTCGGACTTCTTCTCTGCCTGCTGGGCGAGGAATCGTTCAAACTCCGCGCCGAGCTCGTCGCCGCTAGGCAGATCTTCGTCACGCCTTAGTAACGACCTGTTCTCCTGAGCGTCGATGAACGCATCGTACTGGCGCTCGAGTGCGGCCACCACTTGAGCGACTTCTGCGCTTGCCTGGACTTGCTCATCGATCTTGGCCCGGATTTCTGCCGCTGCGTCGGTCAGTGCGGTCAGGGGCAGCTGCAGCGAGCCGGTCTTCGCGACCTGCTCAAGCAGCGCCTGGGCCGCCGCGGGGTAGTCGGTCTGTGTCAGGTAGTGGGGGACGTGCACGGTGAACCCGACCACCTCATGACCGCTCTGGGCCATTCGGTATTCCAGCAGGTTGGACGCGCTGCCCGGGACCTGGATCTCCGAGATCCACGGCTGGAAATCGGCGATCAGTTCCCCGTTGTTGGAGTGCGCGGTCAGCGTGATCGGCCGGGTGTGCGGAACCGCCATCGGGACGGTGCCCAGGCCGATGGTCTGTCGTACATCCAGGCGCTCGGCCAGCAGGCGCACGGCGGTGATGAAACGCTCCCACTTCAGATCGGGCTCCATGCCGGCCAGCAGCAGAAACGGCGTGCCGACGGTGTCGTGCAGCGCGTACAGGCTGAGCTCCGGATCGTCGTAATGGGTGAAGTGATCGGTCTTGAAAGTCATCAGCGGCCGCCGCGACCGATAATCCAGCAATTCGTCGATCGCGAAGGACGCGACCAGCTCGGTGTCCAGGGCTGCCTTTAGGTGGGTAGCGGCGAGCCGGATCGCATGACCGGCGTCGGAGAAACCCTCCAGGGCATGCACCAATATCGGACCGCGGCCGTCCGAGTTCACTAACTGGGGCGCCGGGAACTCAAGCTCGTAGATGCCGGGCTGCCCTGGCTGGTAGTACTCCTCGTCATCTCGGTCTTGATGGCGGGCCATCGGTGTTGCCTCCTTTTTAGGTGCCCGTAACCAGTGTCCCTCAAATCGATTGTCACCAGTAATTGAACAAGGAACCCTGCGCGTTTCTGCCTTAGAAACGCTGGGCGCCGATGGCTTTGGTGACGGTGAATTTGCTGGCAGGGGCGCAGCGCATCGGGGACGCGCTGATTTATGGTTGCCCGCGCGCAGTCGGGCATGATAGACAGCGATGCGCATTGCGATGGTGTGGCTTTGCCCGCTGGTCAGCCTGGCGACGCTGCTGACCTCGTGCGGTCGGCCCGCTGATCACGCGGCGAGCGTTCGGACGTCCGGACCGCAGACCAGCGCGTCGGTGCAGCGGCTCAGCCAACCCGAGCCGGGGCAAGTGGCGGGTCCAGTGGACCCGGACCCGCGGGTGGGCGCGATCTTCTTTGACAGCGGCACCCTGCACTCCTGCACGGGCTCGGTGGTGCATTCGACGGGCGGAGACCTTGTGTTGACCGCCGCGCACTGCCTGTCCGGACGCTCGCAGGCAACCTTTGTTCCTGGTTTCGCCGGTGGCGACGCGCCCACCGACCTGTGGACGGTCCATGAGATCTACTTCGATCCGCGCTGGCTCGCCACCAAGGATCCGCACGCCGATTACGTGATTGCGCGGGTCAGCGGGGCCGGCGGGGCCGGAAATGGATCGTTGGAGTCACACGTCGGCTCCGCGCTGTCGATGGGCACGGCACCGGCCCCGGGCAGTCGCATCAGCGTGATCGGGTATCCGGCCGGCGTGGGTGGCCGTCCCATCGGCTGTCAGGCCACGACCGGACTCACCGACGGCGGCTATCCCTCACTGCCGTGTGAGGGTCTGGTCGACGGCACCAGCGGCGCACCTTGGGTCAGTGGGGTGATGGTCACGGGGCTTATCGGCGGCCTCCAAGGCGGTGGGTGCGCGGAAAACGTCTCGTACTCGGCGCCTTTCGACGAACACACCACGCAGCTGCTGGCCCGCGCCGAAGCCGGCGGCCCCGGAGATGCCGCGCCGTCCGACTTCAACGATCCCTGTTAGCTCCTAGAGGCCCGATCAGTGGCGGAACTGGCTGAGCGCTCGCATCTTGTTCGTCACGTCCAGCGCGGCGACCTTGTAGGCCTCGGAGAACGTCGGGTAGTTGAACACCGCGTCGACCAGGTAGTCGACGGTGCCGCCGCAGCCCATCACGGCCTGCCCGATGTGCACCATTTCGGTGGCGCTGGTGCCAAAGATGTGCACCCCGAGTAGCTTGCGATCATCCGTGGACACCAGCAGCTTGAGCATGCCGTAGGAGTCACCGGCGATCTGACCGCGGGCCAGCTCCCGGTACCGGGCCACTCCCACTTCGTAGGGGATCGAGTCCTTGGTCAGCTCCAACTCGGTCGCTCCGACGTAGGAGATCTCGGGAATCGAATAGATGCCGATCGGCTGCAGTGCGGTGATGCCTTCGCATGCCTCCCCGAACGCGTGGTAGGCGGCGAGTCGCCCTTGTTCCATCGAGGTCGAGGCCAGGGCGGGGAAGCCGATGACGTCACCGACGGCGTAGATGTGCTCCACCTTGGTCCTGAACCGCTCGTCGACCCAGATCCGGCCGCGGCCCTCGACCTCTAGGCCGGCATTGTGCAGGTCGAGGTGGTCGGTCTGACCCTGCCGTCCCGCGGAGTACATGACCGTCTCGGCGGGGATCTGCTTGCCGCTGGCCAGGGTGGTGCAGGTGCCCGCAGATCCGACGTCGACCGCGGTCACTTCCTCGCCGAACCGGAATGTCACCGCCAAGTCGCGTAGGTGGAATTTCAGTGCCTCGACCACCTCGGGGTCGCAGAAGTCCAGCATGTCGTCCCGCTTCTCCACGACGGTCACCTTGGTGCCCAACGCGGCGAACATGGAGGCGTACTCGATGCCGATCACGCCGGCACCCACGACGACCATCGAGGCCGGCAACGACTTGAGATCGAGAATGCCGTCGGAGTCGAGCACCCGGTCTTCGTCGAACTCGACTCCGGACGGCCGTGCCGGCCTGGTGCCGGTGGCGATGACGATGTATTCGCCGCTGACAGTGGTCATCTCCCTGCGGCCCGGGTCTTCGATGACGACGGTGTGCGGGTCGAGGAATCGGCCGTGCCCGATCAGCAGGTCGACCTGGTTGCGCATCAGCTGGTTGCGCACCACGTCGATTTCCTTGCCGATCACGTGCTGAGTCCGCCTCAGCAAGTCGGCCGGCGTGATCCGGTCTTTGACCCGGTAGCTCGTCCCGTAGAGCTCGCGCTGGCTCATTCCCGTGAGATAGAGGACGGCCTCGCGCAGCGTCTTGGACGGGATCGTGCCCGTGTTGACGCATACGCCGCCGAGCATGCGGCCGCGTTCGATGATCGCGACGGATTTGCCCAGCTTGGCCGACGCGATGGCCGCCTTCTGGCCGCCCGGCCCCGAACCGATGACGACGATGTCGTACTCCTGCATCGAACTCATGGAACTCATGGGATAGACGATAGAGCCCACAGTCGTGACTTTCTCCACAGACGGCGGCTCAATCACGCTGCGCGAGTACAGGCTGACGGTGCCGGTCGTCAGCGTTGAGGCTCATGACCAAGCATCGAGCTGACTTCGAACTCAACCGCCCCGGAGCGTTAATCGCCTCGCTACCGGCCGTTCTCGGTTTCGTCCCCGAAAAATCACTGGTTCTCGTGTCGTTGGAGGACGGCGGACTGGGATCGGTGTTGCGGGTCGACCTCTCCGGCGAGATCATCGCCCGGGTTGAGCACCTCGCCGAGGTTGCCGCCGCCGCTGCGCCCGAGGCCGCGATCGCGGTGATCGTCGATGCGGACGGCGCGCACTGTCCGCGGTGCAACGAGGAATACCGGCAGCTATGCGCGGTGCTCTCAGAAGTGTTGTCGCAGTGCGACATTGAGCTGTGGGCAGCGCACGTGGTGGATCGGATAGCCGTTGGCGGCCGCTGGCATTGCGTGGACGGCTGCGGTTCGAGCGGCTTGGTTGACGATCCGTCGGCGTCGCCACTGGCCGTTGCGGCGGTGCTGGACGGCCGACGGCTCTACCCACGGCGAGCCGACCTGCAGGCTCTCATCGCGGTCGACGACTCGGCGCGCAGCCCCGAACTGGCCGCCGTGGTCAGAGAACAGGCGGCCACGCGCAAGGTCGCACATCGTGCTGATGCCGCGGGCTGCCGCCGCCGGGATGTGGAAAACGCGGTGGCCGCCGCCGCACGTGTCGCCGGCGGGCAATCGCTGTCCGACGTTGAGTTGGCGCAGCTGGGCTGCGCGCTGGCCGACGGTCAGGTGCGCGACATGCTCTATGCCCTTGCCGTTGGCGAAAATGCCGGTGACGTCGAGTCGCTGTGGGCGGTTCTGGCGCGCGCCGTGCCCCAGCCGTGGCGGGTTGAGGCGCTGGTGTTGCTCGCGTTCAGCGCCTACGCCCGCGGGGACGGGCCGCTGGCCGGGGTGTCGCTGGAGGCGGCGCTGCGCTGCGACCCGCGCCACCGGATGGCGGGCATGCTGGACACCGCATTGCAATCTGGCCTGCGGCCCGAGCACATTCGTGAACTCGCGGACACCGGTTACCGGATTGCGGACCGTATCGGTGTGCGGTTACCGCCGCGCCGTGCGTTCGGCCAGCGGGCGGGGTAGGCGCAGGGTAGGTCAGACCTTCTCGACCTTGACCGCGTGCGCCATCTCGTGCGGCAGGGTGACGTTCTCGTGACCCGGGATCACGATGGTCACTCCGCCGCCCGGCGTGGTTTCCACGGTCACTCGTGCGTTGGGCACCACGCCGGCGTCCTTCAGCCGCGCGATCAGGTCGATGTCGCCCTGGACGTGCTCGGTGAGTTGTCGGACGACGACGGCCACCGGAGATCCGGCCGGCAACTCGGTCAACCGCACCAGGTTGGCGTCGCCGGCGCCGGACTCGGGGCCCACGCCCAGGTCCAGCAGACCCGGAATCGGGTTGCCGAACGGGGATGTCGTCGGGTTGTTGAGCACCTTAACCAGCCGGCGTTCGACATCCTCGCTCATCACGTGCTCCCACCGGCATGCCTCGGCGTGCACTTCTTCCCACGGCAACCCGATGACATCGACGAGCAGTCGTTCGGCGAGGCGGTGCTTGCGCATCACTGCGATCGCCAGAGCCCGGCCTTTATCGGTGAGCTCCAGATGACGGTCGCCGGCCACGCGGAGCAGCCCGTCCCGCTCCATCCTGGATACGGTCTGGCTGACGGTCGGCCCGCTCTGCTCGAGCCGTTCGGCGATCCGGGCACGCAGCGGCGTCACGCCCTCTTCCTCGAGGTCATAGATCGTCCGCAGGTACATCTCGGTGGTATCAACCAGCTCGTTCATTCAGCACCCTCCATTGCCGCTGAGTCTACTTGGCCAGCTGCATGAATGGGTCTAACGCTTCCCAGGCAAGCAGTATGCCCGCCGCTGGTGCGGCGGGCATACCGTCTGCTAACTGGCTTTGGTTCGCGGCCTCAGCTGGCGTACGACCGTAACCGATCGGCTCGTTCGCCGTTGCGCAGCTTGCACATCACGTCTCGCTCGATCTGCCGGACCCGCTCACGGGACAGACCGAACAGCTTGCCGATCTGATCCAGCGTGCGTGGTTGTCCGTCGTCCAGACCGAACCGCAGCCGGATCACCTGATGCTCACGCTCGTCGAGAGTGGCCAGCACGCTGCGGATGTCGGTGTGCAACAGTTCGGCGATGACCGCGTTCTCAGCGGACATCGCTTCGGCGTCCTCGATGAAATCGCCCAACGGGGCCTCTTCCTCGGAGCCGACCGGCATATCCAGGCTCACTGGGTCGCGACTGTGTTCCAGCAGGTCGTTGATCTTGTCGATCGGAATGCCGGATTCGGCGGCCAGTTCCTCGTCGGTGGCTTCACGTCCCAGGTTCTGGTGCAACTCTCGCTTGATCCGCGCGAGCTTGTTTACCTGCTCGACCAGGTGAACCGGCAGCCGGATGGTCCGGCTCTGGTCGGCCATTCCGCGGGTGATGGCCTGACGGATCCACCAAGTGGCATACGTCGAGAACTTGAATCCCTTTGTGTAGTCGAACTTCTCCATCGCGCGGATCAGCCCAAGATTGCCCTCCTGGATCAGGTCGAGTAACGGCATTCCCCGACCCGTGTAGCGCTTGGCCAGCGAGACCACCAGGCGGAGATTCGCTTCCAGCAGGTGTCGGCGCGCTGCCTCGCCATCGCGCACCACGGCAGCCAATTCGCGCTTGCGGTTCTCGCCGAGGCGCTTGCGGGTTTCGAGCAGATGCTCGGCGTAGAGCCCGGCCTCGATGCGCTTGGCCAATTCGACTTCGCCGGCGGCGTTGAGCAACGCCGTCTTGCCGATGCCGTTCAGATACACGCGCACCAGGTCCGCTGCGGGGCTTTGCGCATCCAGATCGCTGTCAACCCGGCTTGTGGTGGCCCTTATAGTGGCTTCGGCCATTGCGCCCTCCCGATTGGCTTGTACTGTCATGAGGTTTAACGACAGACCAGCACTGAGAGTTCCCACCGGCTTGCCATCTCACACGCCTTGACGTGCAGGAATGTGCTGACGACCTGAGAATGTCCTGAGAAGTCGGCGCGTGTTGCTAACCGGACCCTCGACTAACCCTGGCCCTCCGGGCCGGCAGACGAGTCCGGTTGCGCCGACGGGCGTCGCGGAGCCTCGAGCGCCGGCCGCTCGGCCGTCGGGAACAACGGGGTGTGCCGTCGTGCATCGTGGAACCGTCGGGGCTCATCGGAGCGCCGAGGGGGACGGTCGTTGGCGATCAACACGGCCATCCACGGCAACGGCACCGACACCGCCACGATCAGCAGCGAGATCAGACCGTTGTGCCAGGCGCCATACGCGACCGCGGCCAGGATAAGCGCCGGAACCCGGCACGCCATCAGGATCACGTACTTGCGCACCCGCGCGCGGCGCTCCTGTTCATACGAGGGCGCCGCGGTCGTGATGAGCACCGGCCGGGTCGTGCCGTCGAAGTCATCGAAGCTGTTGTCGAACCCCAGCTCGGAGCCGCGCTTCATCCCTCCACTGTCCCACACCGGATCGGCTCCCGCTGTAGCGAGTTAAGGGCACAATGTCAGGTATGCAGACCGACACGATCGAACGCACCGATACCGACGAACGCGTCGATGACGGGACCGGCAGCGATATCCCTAAGTACTTCCACTACGTCAAGAAGGACAGGATTGCCGAGAGCGCCGTCATGGGCAGCCACGTCGTCGCGTTGTGTGGTGAGGTATTTCCCGTCACGCGGTCGCCCAAGCCGGGCTCGCCGGTCTGTCCGGATTGCAAGCGAATCTACGAACAACTCAAAGCGGGCTGATCAGGTCGGCGGCTCTGCTGTCGCAGTATCGTGCTGCGGCGGCGGCGAGTCCGGTGCTGAAGTGCTGGATCCGAGGCGCGCCACCAGCCAGTTGCGCAGCCGGTGGGCATGCGTCTTCGGCGCCGGGAACTCTTCCTGGATTGCGGCGTTGAGTTCGGCGCCCAGCATGATGGCAAAGCCACCGAAGAACGCGAACAGCAGGAACGCGATCGGTGTGGATAGCGCGCCGTATGTGTAGCCCGTGCTGGTGATCCACTTCAGGTAGAAACGAAGGCCCAACGTGGCGACCACGAACACCGTTGTCGCCAGGATCGCGCCGAGTATCAGCCGGTGCGACGGCAGTGGTACTGGCAGCGCCACCCGGTAGAGCATCATGACACCGACCACGAGGCCGAGGACCACTGTCGGGTAGTAGCCGTAGTGCAGCAGTTTGGCCCAGCTACTCGGGATGTGCTCGCCCACCGCGCGCGGGCCCACCACCGCCAACGGCGCGGTTGCCACCACAAACACCAGCAACACCAAGTACAGGAACAGCGCAAATAATCGCTGCCGTACCGGGTGGCGCAGCGGAGTTTGGTCATGCGCCTCGACCACCGAATCGACGTATGTCGACATCGCCGACGATCCCGCCCACAGCGAAATCACAAAACCCAGCGAAACCACCTCGCCGCGGGCGTGGCCGGCGATGTCGTGGATGGTGGGCTCGATGATCTCGTTAACCACACTGGGCGAGAAAAAGCTGTGTGCCGTCGAGATTGCGCGTTGCTCAATGGTCGGCAACGTGTCCGCGCCGAATAGTGGTGCCACGTAAGCCAAGCTGCCCAGCATCCCCAACAACAGTGGCGGCAGCGACAAGCACGACCAAAATCCCGCCTGCGCGGACTCGGAGAATATTGAGTCGTCCCAGCTTTTCGAGAGTGTCCTAAGAAGGATCCGCCACACGTGGTGGCGGGACGGCTTGGCGGCGGCGTAGTCGCTCATACCCGTCCAGCATTACCGATTACTCTCCGGGCGGCCCACATTGATGGGGGGTGAGTTGGGCGAATTTAGCTTCCGCTGACCTCGAGCACGGCGGCCACCTCGGCGAGCTTCGCCTCATGCTGGTTTGCGTGATGCTGGCAGAAGAGAAGCTCGGCTCCAGAAGACAGCTTCGCACGCACGCGAGCTGCTGCGCCGCAGCGGTCGCAGCGGTCCGCTCTCGTCAGCTCGGGACTGGTCAAAGTTGCGTTCATGACTTCTCCATATCTACGTATATTCACTTTCTCAGACGTTGTGGGGTTTCGCGTTGTTCCCTGGCCGTTATCAGGTGTGTCGTTTCTCACGCATTTCGGCCCGCCGGTCGGGCAAGCTGGGCACCATGCCTCTCGTCCCTTCGGTGCTGACGCACCTGTGCGGGCTTGAGGACTGGTCGCGTGCCCGACGCTGCGGTGAAATTCGCCCCGAACCGTGCGGCTCCGGCGAGGCCCCATTCATCCATCTCTCGACGCTTCAGCAGGTGCACCTGCCGGCTAACCGGCTCTACCGCGGTCGCGCAGATCTGGTTCTGCTGCATATCGACCCGGCGGCGCTTGACTCACCTGTGCGTTGGGAACCAGGGGTCGTGACAGATCCGGAGTCGATGCTGTTTCCACATCTGTACGGTCCGCTGCCGGCGAACGCCGTGATCAAGGTCACCCCATACCCGCCGGGGCCTGATGGCACCTTTGCGCCGGTCGCAGGATCTCAGGATTCCACGTAGGCGTCAGCTTCGATCTCCACCCGCATTTCAGGTGCAATCAGCGCGGAAACTTCGACTATGGTGGCCGCGGGACGCGTTTCGCCGAAAACCTGTGCGTGCACGTCTCCGACTTCGCGCCAACGCGAAATATCGGTCACGTAGATGCGGGTACGGACCACGTCGGCGAGCGTCGCACCCGCCTGTCGGAGAGCAACTTCGATGCGGCGCAAAGCGTCTCTGGTCTGGGCGGCAATATCGTCGGCCGGCCCGGCGCCGGTTGTTCCGGCCACTGCCACGTGCGGGCCGACCCGCACCGCGCGGGAGTAACCGACCACCGATTCGAAGTCGGATCCGGACGAGACGAGGATGCGGTTGGCTGGCATGCGGCCACAGTACGGCGGCAATGCCGGGAGCACAGCCGAATTTTCCTGTGCCGCATCCGAGTTAACCGCCGAAAGGCTACGGTCCCAGGCGAGCCAGCTCAGCCGTTGCTAGCGTCGATGACCATGGGCGGCATCTCAGAGGACGCGCTGCATGCGCAGGAGGCGTGCTTTGCGCAGGCATTCGCAGACGGCGATCCGGCGCTGGCACGGGACCTGTATCAGCCCGACGTGGTGTACGTGAGCCCGACGGTACGTCTCTTCGATTGGCCGGCCCGGATCGACGGCATCGAGCGCGCGCTCGAGTTCATCGCCCTCACCATCCGTGGCTGCCCGGACATCCGCTACGAGGCGGTGGAGCAGGCCATCACGCCCAGTGCGGATGCGGCGTTCGTGCGCGTGCAGTTTGACTGGACCCAGGGCGCGGAACGTCTGCGCTCGACGTATGTGGTGATCTACCGCTATCGCGGCGGCCGGATCGCCCGCCAGGAGCTGTATTACGACCCGAGCGGGACGCTGGAGCGCCTCGGGGCGCCTTGAGCGCTAAATCTCAGTCCAGGTAGTCGCGCACTAAGGATGCGTGAGCACTGTCCGTTGACCTGCTGAAATGCGGAAATTCGGTAGCTCTGTCGGTTGACAGTAGGTTATACCGTAAGGAATTCAGTAAGACCCCTACCCCTGATGGTATCTACCGCGGAGTGGGGTATGGGTAGCTGGATGGTGGCGGGCTCTCATTGGTCATACCAATCGGATGCCCGGATGGTCATTATCCGTACGTCGGCTGACGTTGTGACGTTCGATGCGGCAAGTGCTACGCGACCGTTGTCGCATGAAGCGCGAGAGCGCGACCCAGAGCAAGCGCGTCACAAGGGCCTAGCGCCGCTGTCTGCACGCCGTAGTTGGCGGTCTCGATTTCCAGCAGGAACGCCGTCTGGCGACCGACCTGCTCACTGCGTACCCGCACGGCTCGACCGGCAACGTCCAAGGCTTGGAAGATGACCACGGGTCACAACATACCAGGCTGGCAGTCTGACATACAGGGTAAAGCCAATCTCTTAGTATGTAAAAAGCCGTTCAAGTGTATCATCGGTATGGTCACAGTCGGTACCCGAGGGCCGGCACAGCCGAGCGGCTACTGGGACATCACCTTCGAGTTCTGCTGAGAGGCAACGCAATGAGAAAAGCACTGATCGCGGAGGAAGGGAACACATGATGAACAAAGTGAAGAAACCGCGTCTGGCGGTGATAGCGGCAGCACCCTTACGGATGGCGGCGATACCCGTTGTCGCCCATGCCGATTCAATGGACGACAACTATATTAAGGTGCTGACCGCCAACGGTATTACGGGCGCGCGGGCAGACCTGATCGATGACGCGCATCAGATCTGCGCGAAGATCCGGGCCGGTGAAAACAGCGTCGCGCTGACCTCCTGGGTGATGTCTGAGACTGGGTTCTCGGGGTTCGCGCAAGCGTCATTGCACCATCTGTTGAAGCGCGCGACTGAGGGCTTTCTACCTACGGCGGGGCTATTCGCCCGTCTGCGGCGATTCTGGAGCGTTTACGGGCGGATTTTTCATTCGACCCAGTTGAGTTCGGCGTCGGGGTCAGGGCACGGGAAGCGCTGAAGATGCGCGTCGTCGTTGGCCCAGCGGTGCAGGGTGTCGACCTCGGCAGGCGTGATCGTGACCAACGATCCGCACCCGGACAGGGTGATCAGGTCGCCGCGTCTGCGGCTTGGTCTCCGCGCCGATGCCGCCCAAGGTGGCTGACCACGTCGCCGCGGTAGCCGTCCTCGGGAATCCATCGAGTAGAGGTCCGGGCGGGCCGAAGGGTCGTCAAGGGACGGCGCCGCCAGCGATGAGCTGGCGCCCCCTAATCCATTGGACCACAACCGATTACGGTGAAGCCTGAACCGAGAGCCTAACCATTGCCCGACGTACTCGCCGGCTCGCGGCCCGAGCGGCTCACTTGTGTTTGGGATCATCCCTCAAGCCGAAGCCAACGAGCGCCGCAGAGGTGGCAATAGCTGAAAAGACGAACCAAACACAGATCGACGCCGCAATCCAGAGGGTCCAGGTGTCGGCATCACTAGCGCACAGACGCCCATGGACGCCGGCGACCATTCTGAAGATTCCCGCCAGAAAAAGGGCGCCAAACAAGATCGCCAGGAGCACGAATCCCCACGTAGCACCGGCGCGGTCATATGCCGTCGTTCGTCGCACTTGTTGCTCGGCGCCGCCTTCTTGCTTGGCGCCGGCTTGAGCATCCCTAATGAAGAAGTACTGATAAACAGTGGTAGCTATTAGGCCCGCGACGCCTGCCACGACAGCGCCGATCCACCAACGATTGCCGGGCATATCTGCGAACAAGCTAACGAGCAGCGGTGCCGCGGCTTCAGTGAGAGAGCGCGCGCCAGCTGCGAATCCCATGCGAGACGCTGCCCAGTGCCTACTGACACTCAACCCAACGAAGAGCCAGGGCGAATATCGCGCCGGATGTCGGGCCCAATTGGTCGAAGAAGTGGCGCCAGTCGTCCGACAACACCTTTTCCTCTGTTCCGGATGCATTTTGGCCTACCCCCGCGGGTCAGTGCGGCCGTTCGTCGGAGGCGGAGCGGAGGAAGTCCGAGGTGGGGGTGGAAAGCCCAGATCCTTCCGCGCAGCATCATCAAAATCAGATTTT
>DATMMZ010000308.1:0-14960 GCA_035569455.1 Mycobacterium sp.
CCGCAGACGCCGCGATCTTGGAGATCGGCGCGCTGGTCATCGACGACACGTTGGGCAACTACCAGTCCGGCGAGATCATGCAGGTGACCGCGGTCAGCGGCACGGCGATCACCGTGGTCCGCGGCTACGGCGGCACCGCCGCCACCACCCACGCCAACGGCGCGGTGTTCAAGGTCATCTCCCGGCCGCTCTACGAGAACTCCGACCTTGGCCGCGACCTGTCCCGGCCGCGCATCCCCAAGTCGAACCTGTTCCAGCGCTTCTCGCGCGACGTCAACCTCTCGCAGGAGGTCATCACCCGGGCTCGCTACGGCTACACGCCGGGCGTGCCCGACGAGATGAAGTACCAGTACGAGCAGCGCAAGCGTGAGCTGCTGACCGAGCTGGACCTGGCCGTGCTCTACGCCCGCCAGGCAGCTTCGGGCGCGGCCTCGACGGGCGGCGACTACTCGACCACCGGCGGCGTGATCGCCTGGCTGGACGGCACGCTGAACTCGACGTCGACGGCCTACAACGCGGCTGGCGCGGTGATCAGCGACACCATCATCAACGGCCAGAACAAGTACATCATCCGCAACGGCGCGGTGCCCAAGTGGCTGTTCGGCGGGACCAACTTCGTCGACTCGACGGCGCGCATCTACAACGACCGCATCCGTCTGATTCAGGACGACACCACCCGCGGCTTCGAGGTGCAGTCCTTCCGCACCACGATGCAGAACACGCTGCGCCTGCTCTGGGACAACAACGTCGCCGACGCCAACACGCTCGGTCTGGCGCTGCTGCTCGACCCCGACCGGATCAAGTGGCGGCCGTTCCTGGAGAGCCTGGGCTACTCGATCCAGGCTCCGTCCTTCCGCGACGGCGACGCCGTGCGCTTCATCCTGAAGGGCGGCCTGGAGGTGCGCAACACCGGTTCCGACAGTGGCCAGGCGCACCAGTTGATTTATGGGTTGAGCTGGTAGAACCACTGTGGCAACTACTGACAGAGCCGGTATCACGAGAGGCGGCCCCCGCGGCGGCACCGAATGGGCCGACATGGGGGACAGCTTCACCCTGCAAAACCACGCCACCGTGACGGCGACGACGACGCCGAACAACCTGGCGGCGTACACGGTCACCCGGCCGAACGCGGCCATCCTCACCGCGCAATCCGCTGGCGGCGGGGTGTTGCAGACCGTCGTCGACGACTTCCTCGATGCCAGCAACGTCATCCAGACGCTGTACGGCTTCCAGGTCCAGGCGAGCAGCGTCCTGGCCCCGCAATCGACCCTGACGCTGTCCCTGTCGGTCTACCGCCAGGTGGGAACGCTGGGCGTCACGGTGACCGGCGGTGTGCCGATCACCTCCATCACCTTGGCCGTGGGGCTGACCCAGCCGATCCCCAGCGGCCAGACGCTCACCCTGACCAACGCCGCCGGCAACACCCAGGTCGTCACTTTGTCGGCTGCCGCGGTGTTCGGCCAGAAGGTCATCCCCATCAGCTCGGTCACCCCCGCCAACACCTACGCCATCGGCAACCCCGCCGTCTGGCAGGTGGGTGGCCAGGCGGCCTTCGGTTGGCTGGCCGCTGGCGGCGGCACGCCGCTATTCGCTGCCGGGGCGTCCGTGCTGGCGCCCGGCCTGACCGGCAACACCTCCCTGATCACCACCGGCGGTTCGGCGGCGGGGACGGTCGGCAACTCCGCTCTGTCACTGCAAGCCGGAGACAGCGTCGTGGCCACCATCGTGACGTCGGCGGGCACGGTCGTCGTGCCGGTGTGCAACGTCCAGCCGTTGATCAGCTAGGGGGAACGCTTGTGGCCAACCTTCCCGTTGCCGGCGGAACCTTCGACCTGTACCGCGAGCAGGTGTTCAACAACCCGTCCACCTACGCGCAGTCGGGCACACAGGTGCTCAGCGACGACTACACCCTCAACATCCAGCCGCAGACGCCGGCTCGCCCCGGCAACACGGTGATCTCCAACTACTCGACGCAGCCGATCCTCCGGGACTGGCACGACCAGAACAAGGGCGACACCAACAAGTCGCAGTGGACGTCCACCTTCCCGGTGATCCCGGGGACCTGAAACCAACACCTCGTTAGCCTTCGGGCTAAATTCAGGAGCACCGCATGGCACGCACCAAGCCCGCCCGGACCAAGGGCGACCCGCCCGACCGCTACGCGCTCGGCACCGAAGCCGAGCTGGAGCGCCGCGACCACAACACGTTCAAGAACCCGGCGACCAGCTTCCAGCAGATCGGGCCTGGCAACAAGTCGGGCAACCTCAACGAGCCGACCCAGACCAACAAGGATGGGTCGATGAAATTCACGAGTAGACCTTAGCCCTGTGGTAAACTTGATGGCGTGGACAAGCCCTGTATCAAGCACCCAGATCGCAAGGCCGCGGTGCGCGGCATGTGCGCGTCCTGCTATCAGGTCTGGTGGGTCCGATCAAAGAAGTACCCAGATTGCACAGTCAAGGCGACATGCCACCCGAGCCGTCCACATGCGGCAAATGGGCTGTGCAACAACTGCTATCAGAACAAGTGGAAGAAGGAGCATCCACACAACGGAGTGGAGTATCGCCACGGGCTGCGGCCGGGCGCCCTTGTCGAGATGTTCGGCAGGCAACATGGGCGATGCGCCATCTGCCGGGCTCCGGGGACAATCCAGAAGTCCACGCGCTCGGGCAAGGAGCGCCTTGGGCTTGACCACAATCACACAACGGGACGCGTGCGAGCACTTTTGTGTGATCGCTGCAACCGCGGACTCGGGTTTTTCAGGGAGGACCCCATGATTCTTCGTAGAGCAGCCAGCTACGTTGTCAAGCACAACGGCCTTGCAGGGGAGCGCCCATGAGCTGGTCGATCGCGCCCGTGAAGGGGCGCAGTGACGATCCCGACGGCTTGCGCGCCGCCCTGCTGGAGAGGGCGCAGCCGCAGCAGGGCTACGCCGAAGAGGAGTCGAGGATCGCCGTCGCAGTCGCGATCGATGCCCTCATCAGCCTCGCCGCGACGTGTGGTGAATACGTCCAGCTTGGCGCAAACGGTCACGCCAATCCGAACCACACTCCCGAGAGCGGCTGGTCGGTGGACGCCTTCACGCTCTCGATCTCGGCAGCCACTCCGCCACAGGAGGCAACGCCTTGATGGACCCCTCGGCGATGATGGCCGGCGCGGGCGCTGGCGCCCCCGGCGGCGCGCCGCCCATGCCGATGATGCCCGTGCACCGCAAGCGGAAGGGCGGGCGCAGGCGCAAGAAGTCCCGGCGCGGGCGGAAGAAGTAACGCTGTGGCGAAGTACGCCCCCGACGTGCGCGGCGACAACACCAACGGCACCCCGCAGGACGGGGTGTACTCGTCGGCGTCCGTCGGCCGTCGCAACAAGCGCGGCATGAGGTACGCCAACGACGCGTCAAAGACGCCGCGCACCCTCAGCAAGCAGGAGCGCAAGTCGCAGCTCCGCATGCGCATGAGGTAGCCGGTGGCCCGCAACTACACCACGATCCCCAAGACCCGCACCGTGTCGGTGGTCGACGCCGCGCTGCCGGCGGCGCCCAGCGACAAGGGCAACCAGTCCGTTACCCCCGTGCCCGCGGGCGTCTACGAGACGGCTGGGGCCAAGCTGCTCCAGATCGACGTCGGCTCGTCAGCCGGCAACACCGGCAACGCGACGTTGTCGGTCTACGCGTGGAACCATCAACTCCAGCAGTGGGCCTTCGTCCAGCAGGTGACGTCGGCAGTTCTGCCCACCGGCAGCGTCGGCACGGTCGCCACTCAGGCGACGCGTACGACCATCGCCAACTGGGGCGCCGACTTCGCCGCGGTGCTGGTCACCGCCCTGCCCACCGGCGGCAACCCGGTCACCGTCACCGTCTCGCCGACAGTGGAGCAGCGCTGACCGTGCCGCCACAGTTCACCCAGGTCAGCGACCACCGCTGGACGGCTGACCCGAACCTTGTCAACGAGCTGATGGGCGACATCCAGGTCACCTTCCCGCTCGCCAGCGCGGGTGACGAGACATTCCAGCCCGACGGCGTCGCCAACAACGCGCTGACCCTCCAGAACGCCGGGGCCGCCGTCAACGGCCTGACCCTCCAGGGCACGGCCACCGGCACCGCTGTGGCCCTGGCGCTGCGCGGCGACACCAACCTCGGGTTGGTCATCACCCCACGCGGCACGGGGACGGTCCAGCTCGGGGCGAACAGCTTGATCGTGCCCGCCGGTCAGGGTGTGGATACCGCCGCGGCCGGCGCCTTGGTTCTCGGCGCGACCAACGCGAACGCCATCACGCTGTCCAAAGCCACGACCGTCTCGACCGGTGGCATCGCGGTCACGGGCAACAGCACGATCACTGGCACCCTTGGTGGCCTGACCGGCCTCACAGTGGCTGGCAGCATTCTCGGCACTGCCAACCCGGCAGTCTTCGGGGCGACTACGAACGTTCAGGTTCAAATCTTCGCCTTCCAAGCATCGCTTCAGCTTGCCCAGAGCGGCGGCGGCGGCCTGGTCCTTCAGACCAAGAACAGCGGCAACGTTGCTGTCAATACGCTCGACGACGGCTCGGGCAAGGCCACGTTCGCGGGCCAGGTGACGGTGTCGGCTGGCGGCGTGGCCGTCACTGGGGCCTCCACGCTGGCGGGGTCATTGACGTTGAGTGGCGCCAACAATGTGCTCGTGGCCGCGGCGCAGGGGCTCGATACCAGCGCGGCGGGAGCCCTGGCGATCGGTGCCACGACGGCAACGTCGGTGCTGCTGGGCCGTTCTGGGCAGAGCCTTTCCACGCAGGCGCTCTTCGCCGCCGGGGCCGACCAGACGGGCAGCCGCAACATCACGGGCGGCAGCAACACCAACGGCACACGGCGCCGTCGTGTGCTCGTCTGCGCGACCATGGCTGGCGCCGCCACGGGAACCGTGGAACTGACCTACACGACGACAGTGGGCGGCACCACTCTGACCGCGGTCCACGGGGCCAAGGTCAGCGTGGCATTCACCGGCAACTACCAGATGAGCTTCGAGGTCGACCCCGGAGCGACGTATTCGGTCAACACCGTCACCACGGGATCGGGCGCCTCGGCCACGCTGGTGCAGTGGGTGGAGATCGATCACTAGATGGACCAGCAGATCACCATCCCCGACTGGCTGGTGGCGCTGGTTGGGCGACACGTCGTCCTCGCCGAGGCGCAACGCGTCAATGACGCCGCGACCATCGCCGCTTTGCAGGCCGAAGTCGAGAAGCTGAGCCCCCACATCGTCACGTCGGACCAGCAGGAAGAGGCGTCGGGTTGAGCCGAATCAGAGGCGACTTCGGCAGCGGCACGCTGTCGCTGTCGATGGATGGCGTGACGACCACCATGACGTCGGCGCAGCTCGTGACGCTGCCGGTTGTTGCCAGCCCCGACTACCTAATCCTCGCCCTCGACCCCTTTGCTGTGTACGGCGCCCCCGAGAAGGTGCGCGTCACGGCGCACAGTTCAGCCGCCACCACCGCCACGGTGGTGCGCGCTGTGGAGGGATCGACACCCCGGGCTCACGGTGGCGGCGAGGCGTGGGTGTGGGCGCCGACAACGCAGGACTGGGGCCTCGTGCGTAACTTCTTCAGCGTGGCAGAGTGGCTCGTGCCCAATGACGGCGTGGCCGATGCTGCCGTCAACGCCAACCTCTGTGGAGCGCAGCTCAACGCTGCGGGTGGCGGCGTCCGCTTCTGGCCGCCGGGCACCTACCTGATGCAGTCGGCATCGCTAGTCTGCTACAGCAACGTCGTGGAGCTGGGGTGCGGACCGGGGGCGACAACAATCAAACAGGGCTTCGCCTCCCTGGCGTCCATCGATCTGGCTGGGGTCCTTGTCAACTCCGACACGGTCAACGGCAACACCAGGATCACCCTTCGCGATCTCCAAATCCTGGCGACGCCCGCTAGCGGTAGCCCGATCAACTCCTCGACGTGCGCGCTGTTCTTCCAGGGCGCGTCAGAAACCGTCCTTGACAACGTGCTGGCGCAGAACGGGACGCTGAAGTGGATGCCCCTGCCGGCTTTCGTCAACACGTCCAACGTCCACAGCACGGGGAAGAACAACGGGGCGCGACTGAGCAAGGTGCGCGTCGACAGTGGGGCCCAGGCGGTGTACTTCCAGCAAGGCACCGACCTCCAGATCGATGACGACTGCCGCTTCACCAATTGCTACGACAGCACAGTCAGCGTGAACTCGTCGGGCGAGCGCATCACCATCGGAAATGCCGTTTTCGATAAGAAGGGCAACACCAACCCAGCCATCGCCCACGCCGAGTTCACCAACGATGGGGCGGGGGATGCTGCCGGTATTCGCGACGTGGTGGTCGACCGTCCCGTGCTGCTCAACGCAGCCAACGCCTCCGGCACCCACGGCGTCGCGCTCAGCAAGGTGGTGAACGCCGCGGTGACGGCCGAAGTTCGCAACAACACCGGCCACGGCATCTTCGTCTCCAACGGGTCGGCCAAGGTCGTCGTTGATGCGGCTGTCGTCGATGTTCCTGCGGGCGGCGGAGTGGGAATCCGCATCGCCAACGATGGCACGGTGGGTTGCTCCGATGTTGCCGTTGGCGACTGTACAGTGGTGTCGGCCTCGACGAGCAACAACGCTATCGACACCGGGGGCGGGGCACAGACACTCACCGGCATCGCCATCGTCGGCAACCGCGTGAAGGCGACGGTCAACACCGCCATCCGCATGTTCGCCAGCGTCACCGCTGGGACCGGCCTGATCGCCGACAACGTGGTCGGCGGCAGTTCCGGGACCGTCAACACGGGCGGCACGACCGGGTGGGTGACCAAGAACAATCCCGGCTACAACCCGGTGGGCAATGAGGCGCCCGCCGTGCCGGCTTCCGGCGTCGCAGTCGCGGCCGTCGATCACGACCGCGCCTTCTACATCACCACCGCGGCGGGGGCGACCACCATCGCGATCCAAGGCGGACCCACAGTCACGCTGACAGCGAGTGCGGCCGGACAGTGCGTGCGCGTTCCTGCCGGACAGACCATGACGCCCACGTACGCCAACGCGCCGACCTGGGTGGTCGAGGGCGAGTGACGTGTACGGAGCAGTCGCCTACGGCACTTACGCCTACGGCGCGGGGCCGTCCGCATTCCTTCAGGGCACGACACCTTGCTCGGCTGTGGTCGGCGACGTCGCCTTCGTCGCTGCGGTGATCCAGGACGCTCCCTTCATCGTCGGCATCGTGCGTGACCAACCGCTGTGAACGAGTATCCCCTCGGCGCCCAGGCGTACCTTCCGGCGGAGTTCCGCCAGCTCGGCGTGCTGGTCAACCCGGCCAGCCTGGCCATCCATCTGCGCACCGAGGACGGCGTCGTCGCCATCTACACGCAGGCTGGCGGCCAGGTTCAGCAGGGCGTCAACAACGTGGTCGACGCCACACAGACCGGGAAGTTCTACTACATCTACGCCACCGTGTATCCCGGGGACGTCAGCTACACCTGGTACTCGGGCACCGTGCCCATCGCCGAAGGAAAGTTCCATGTCTCGCCACCGCTGGCCTGAGCGAGGTAGAATCGGCATGTCCGGTCGAGGTAGCTCCCTCGGCGGTTTGGCCTCAGGCCGTAGAGCGCACCGCGCAAGCGGGGTACAGCTCACTGTTCCCTTCCGGGCAGTCGCGGAGGAGCAAGCATGGCTCGGCGTGGTGGACGTCGGCGTCACCGTCGCGGACGGAAGCGCTAGACACAACAACGCGGTGGGGGTGTCCTAGATGTCTCTCCGGGGCACCCCCACTCCAACACCCGAGAAGCCATGAGCGCTCCCGCCTGGCAGGCCACCGTGGCCGCCACCCCAGCGGCCACCCTGGCCCCGCAGCTTCGCCCCACCGCCGCGGCCACCCCGGCCGCCACGGTGGCCTCTCCGCTCCGTCCGACTGTGGCCGCCACGCCCGCGGCGACGAGCACGCCGGGGACCTGACCGATGCCCTCCAGCATCGCCTCCGGCGGCATCACCGAGCAGAGCCTTCTGCTGCGGCTGCGCGCCGACCTCCAGGACCCGCCGCTGCCCTACAAGGAGACGTGGACGGGCGACGGCGTCACGACCAACCTTCGGGTGCAGCAGTGGCCGATCTACGACGCCAACTCCGGCGACTACCCGCTGACCGTCACCGTCGCCGGGGTTGCGGCGACGCCGAAGGGGGCGCGCTCGCTGCTCAGCGCCAGCACCGACGTGTTCGTCGAGTACGACACCGGCTGGCTGTACTTCCAGACGGCGCCGGCCAACGCCGCGTCGGTGGTCTGCCAGCACTACCGAGTGCTGTTCACCGACGCCCGCCTGCTCAACGCCGTCAACGAGGGTTTGCGCCAGTTGTGTCCGCATCTGATGCGCTGGACGAACTACACCTTCCAGCTTGCGGTCAACCAGTGGGAGTACGCACTGCCGCTGCCCGACTTCCAGTCGCCGTACACGCGCATCGTCAAGGTGGAGGTGCAGGAGATTCCCGCGGCCACCGAGCCGTTCTTCGTCGAGGCGCGCTGGCGCCGCGTCGCGCTCAACACCATCAAGATTCACGAATCACAGTGGTTCACCCCGGGCGCGACGTGCCGCGTCCAGTACTGGACGCCATACCAGGCGATCTCCGACGTCGATCCGCAGAACCAAGACCTCCCGCTGCTCTACGCCAAGGGGCGGCTGATGATCGACAAGGAGATGATCCGGGCGCGCTTCGATCAGGCGCAGGCCCAGGGCCAGGCCGAGCAGAACAACCCGCCCGGCGCCTCGGCCAACGCGGGGATGACCATCCTCCAGGAGTTCCGTCAACAGGTGCAGGAGCGCAAGCGGATCATCCCCATGGCTGGCTCGGTGTCGACGTGGCGGAACTAGCGGCCACCTGGCAACCGCCCGAGCGGGCTCCGTCCGTCGCCGAGCTGATCGAGGCAATGAACGCGACCGTCGCCGGGCTCGACGACGCCAAGGCGCAGCTCGCCGTGCTGCTGCACCGCCACGCCGTCGCTGGGATCAACCAGCGCGACGCCAAGCTGCCCAACGTGCTCGTCATCGGCGAGTCGGGCTGTCTCGCTCCGGATACAGAGATCGAAACGCCATATGGCCCACGGGCGATTGAGTTGCTGGCGGGATGGAATCTCGTCATGGGCCCCTTCGGCCCGGCTCTTGCCTACGGGTACTCTGGTGGGATGGCCGACATGCACCGTGTAACGCACGGGCATGGGTCGTTTGTGGCCACGGCCGCGCATCGCAGCCTCATCCAGCGCGAGGGTGTCGTTTCCTGGAGCCGAGTCTCGGACCTTTGCGTTGGCGACACGCTTCTCGGATTCTCCGAAGCCCGTCCTCGCTCCAGTTCGGGCACCGGCCCGTCAGCTCGTGCCGAAGATGATCCCCGTTTTTGGCAAACAGTTCTAGATTCTCTGGAGAATTGTTCTGGCGATTGCCATCTACGTGGTGAACAACCTCGGTGGGCGATAACCTTCTTCCAAGGGCTTTCTCCATCACAAGTCGGTGCTCTCGCACGTACCCGAATCGAGCATCCGGATGATCTGGTACACGGACTAGCACATATCCCGACTTGTCAATCTTTCGGCCTCCTCGCCAGGCGGGATTACGCTCCATCGGATTGCCTCGACCGCGGGTCTTTTGTATCCCGATTTCGAGACACCGTCGATCAACTGTTGTTGGGCTGCACCCCAGCGCCTCTGCAATCTCCTGCCTTGACCGACCACCCGTGGCTAGCTCTCGAAGTAGGTCTTCATCCAAATCTCGACGCGGTGGCACCCGACGTTACCTCCAAGATTGTCAGTATTGAACCCGTGGGTCGTAGCGAGTTTTACGACCTCCTCATCCCGGGCGCTCCCTACTATAGAACAAAGAGGGGGTGGACGCACCACAACGGCGGGAAATCCGTTCTGGTGCATGCCGCCTGCGAGGCCGCCGCGCTGCCCTACATCGAGGTCAACGCCACCCAGTTCAGCGAGGTGGGCTTCGCGGGCCTCGACGTGTCGCAGATGCTTGCCGGCTTCTGGGGGCCGCGCTGGTGCCCGCCGCCGGCCAAGCGCGGCCAGGTCGTCCCGCTCGCCGAACGTTTCGGGGTGGTGGTCATCGACGAGATCGACAAGTGGGCCTTCCACCCCAACCTGAAGGAGCGCCAGCCGCAGCGCGTGCTCCAGGCCGAGCTGCTGCGCTTCGTCGAGGGCGAGGTCGCCCGCGTCCGCGAGAAGGACAGCGAGATGGGCACGCCGTTCGACACCACGCACCTGCTGTTCATCGGCACCGGCGCCTTCCAGTCGCTCGGCCAGATGGTCGACCCCACCGACCCACAGGCGTACACCAAGGCGGACAGCTCGCACATCGAGAAGTACGGCTTCCTCACCGAGCTGGCCGGGCGCTTCTCGACGATCATCGGGCTGCCGCGGCTGGACAGCAACTCGATGGCGCGCATTCTGCGCGAGCAGGTATGGCCGTCCTACCTCCAGCAGATGGAGGACGACGGGCTGGAGGTGCTGGTCGAGGACGCCGCCCTGCGCCGCATCGGCGACATCGCTATCGCCAAGTACACCGGAGCCCGCGGGCTGATCCCCGAGCTGGAGCGCCTGCTGAAGCACGCCTGGCGCCAGGCCAAGCCCGGCGGGCTGGTGCGCCTGACTCTCGACGACGTCGACGCCGGCCGAGCTGTCTACATCGAGCGGGTGGCGGCCTGATGGCCGACGGAATCTTCGATACCCTTCGGGCCAAGGTTGGCCGTTTCCTCGGCGACGTCGACTGCCAGAATCTCACGGTGCGCGGGCGGATGGTGAACTCGCCCTGGGCCACCCCGACCCTTACCAACGGCTGGGTGCCTAACGACGCGCCCGCACCGACCGCTCGCAACCCACTGTATCGCCGCCTCGCCTCCGGGTTGGAGGTGCTCGTTGGGGTGGTCAAGAATGGAGGCGCCAACACCTCGGTCTTCCAGTTGCCGGTTGGCCACCGGCCCGCGGCCCAGCGGGCCTTCATCTGTGCGACGAGCGCGGTGACGGGCATCGTCTTCGTCAATACCGACGGCACCATCGTTCCGCAGGGGAACCTCGCCTGGGTCCAGCTCGATGGCATCACCTTCGTGGCGGAGCAGTAATGCCCATCACCACCACCGGCGTCGCACAGTCAGAAGTGGGCGGACGTTTTGACCTCGCCGTGGGCTACTCCGTCGATGGCGTCAACGCCGTGATGACCGGCTACCTCGTCGCTGCCGGGTCGCAGTGGCAGGAAGGCACCGACATCACCGACGAGGAGCACCTGGTTCAGATCGGGTCGCCCAGCAGCAGCGACCGCTTCGGCCGTTTCCCGGTCATCTCGCAAGGCGACTGGACGGGGGGCGAGCGGCAGAAGTACTTCGTGGACCCGACCAAGTTCTACAGCACCGACGGCAACCTCGACACCACCAAGCCCGGCCTCTTGCAGATCGCTGGACAAATACAAACCGTCGCGCTGCCCGCCGGCTTCACCACGGCGTCGCCCGAAGCGGAAACGTGGGGGCGCACCAACACCGACGTGCTCGGGTCGGGTGCGTCATTCAATGTCGCGCGTGTCACCAACGGCACCGCAACCGGGGTGCTGGTCACGGGGTCGGCTGCCAACGTCCCCATCGCCATGGTCGAGGCGCAAGGCGGCCCGTTCTATTTGATATCCGATGGCATCTACACCACCGGCGGTAAGCTCGCCGGCAGCGTCGCCGGCCAGGTGGGGATCGGCTACTTCGGCGGCCTGCTCTACTACTGGTCGACGGCCAACCCTGCGCAGTTGCGCTCCAACAACAACGCCGGCACCGACGTGGTGGTGTTGACGTTGTCGTCCTTCGAGACGCCCGCCGGCATCCTCGGTGGGCCCGACGGCCTGTATTACTGGACCTACTCGAACAAGGAAACCTTCGTCTACCGCTTCGACGGCGCGTCGTCGACACAGGTGGGCCGGATCAACGGCCAGGTGCTCAAGGCGCGCACCGCGCTCGGGTCGGTGTACCTGCTGGCGCTGCTCTTGCAGGCGGTGGGCGCCACGCCCGCCCAGCAACAGACGTTCAACTACACCGGCGGCACTCAGACCTGGACAGTTCCCGCAGGGATCACCTCGGTCACAGTCAGTGCGAACGGCGCACAGGGGGGTGGTGGCACCCCTGGAGGGCTCGGTGGCCGCGTGGCCGCCACCCTCTCGGCCATCCCCGGCGATGTCTGGACGATTGCGGTGGCTGGTCAGGGCGGTTTCGGAATCGGCCAGGCCGGCTTTGCTGCTGGCTTTGGTGGCGTGTCCGGCGCCGCTGGCGGCGGTGGCGGCAACGGGCCGGGTGGCGCGGGATCAGGCGGCGGTGGCGGAGGCGGCGCAACGACGATCTCCAAGCCCGCCCTCGCCAATGCCGTGGTGGCTGGCGGCGGCGGCGGCGCGGGCGGGCTTGGTGGCGGTGGCGGCGTAGGCGGCCTTATTACGGCTGGTGGACCCAGCCAGGGGGCCGGGGCTACCGGCGCCTCCACGGGCGGCGGGTCGCTGCCAGGTGGCGGTGGTGGCGGTGGTGGGACCGGCTCTGCCGGCGGCGCAGGCGGCTCCCCGGGCTTCGGCGGCAACGGCGCGAGCCTATCGGCAGGCGCTGGTGGCACCGGGGGTGCTGGTGCGTCCTTCGGAGCAGGTGGCGGGGGCGGCGCGGGCGGTGGATGGTTTGGCGGTGGCGGGGGCGGAGCGGGAACCCCCAGCGGAAGCGGCAGCGCCGGCAGCAACGGCGGCGGAGGCGGCGGCGGCGGAAGCCATGCCGACGCCAGCGCCACCTCAGTCACCATCACCGACGGCGTCCAGGCAGGCAACGGCACCGTGACCCTGACGTACTCCGCGACCACCACGGCGCTCAACTACACGCTCTACCAGCTCTCAGGAAGCAGCCTCAACATCATCGACGACCTCCGCAACGCCCCGGGCGACTTCCAGCCCGCCGTCAACAGCTCGCTGGTCGGCACGCACGTCGGCATGGACAGCGACGAGCGCCTGCTCTACGTCTACTGGCCGGGAAATCAGCCTGGCGGAACGACCGGGTACGGGGTGCGCGCCTACGACATTCGGGGCAACGTCTTTCTCGTGGCGCCGACCCCGGCGCAGGCCAACGCGTCCCCGGGCGGGTCTGCCGTCTCAGCCAATCAGAACGGACTGGTGATCGTCAGCGTCACCAACAACGTCACCACCATCACGCAACGCAGCAACATCTCCCTCGCCCCGTCAGGGGTGTGGACCACCAGCTACTTCGATGCCGGGGTGCCCCTGATCCCCAAGCGCTGGCGCGCGGTGGAGTTCCAGCTCGACGGCCCCATGCCAGCAGGGGCCAGCGTGACCGTTGCGTATCGCGGCGACCTCACGCTGACGTGGTCGGCGCCCGTCACCGCGACGCAGACGGGGAACACCTACACCGTCTACCTGCCCGTCAACTTGACGTTTCGCCGCATCCAGTTCCAGATCATCCCCAATGTCGGAAGCGGTGCGTCGCCAGCGATCTCCTACGGCGTTGTCCGCTACGACCTGGGTCGGGTGTGGGATGTCACCGTGGCCTGCTCCAGCCAGCAGAAACTCCGCGACGGGACGGACGACACCAAGCTCGGCATCGACAAGATGGCGGTCATCAAGAACATCCGCAACCTGAGCGGCGGCGACTGCGTGCTGTTCATTCCCTCGCCCGTCGCCAGCCCCACCTACGTGGAGCAGGTAAACGCCAAGCTCATCGACTACACTGTCGTGCAACACAGACCCGCCAAGCGGGACAACGACAGCAACCTCGACATGGAAGGCGACGTGCGTCTTCAGTTGGTCGAGGCGCTCTGACGGAATATCAAGGAGGTCAACCATGTACGAGATCGAAACGGTCGGCGCCTACACCGAGGCGGTGACTGCCACCGAGCTGCTGCGCCAGATGCTCGACAGTCCGGCCGAGACGTTCGTCGTCGGTTCGCAGAGCTTCATCGCCACCCTGCCCGATCCGCTCGACCCCAACGTCATCGTCCACAAGGACGTGACCGCCAGCGGGCCGAACGTCGTGGTCTGCGGCGACGCCCGCTGCTGGGTCCAGACGCCCGGCGGGGTGCTGGTGTTCCGCTCGGGCTTCTTCGCCGACGAGGTGCGCGCCACCTTCGGCGTGGAAACGTCGACTCAGCAGGCCCCGGCGCCAGCGCCGCCGCCCGTGGAGGCCACGCCTATCGATGCCCAGGTCATGGCGGCGGGGTCACAGATCGAGAGCGATCTTGCGGGGAATCCCACCCCAGGGATGCCCTTCCCGGTCCCGCCGCCCACCGAGCCCGTCATGCCGCCCCAGGAGCCGCCCGCGCCGCCGGCAGAGCCCGTCGCGTCGGCTTCCGACCCGTCCGGCGTCCTTCCCGTCACCCCGGGCGAGGGGAGCGTCGACATGGAGCCGATCCCCTCGCCGTCCGAGCCGCCCTTCTAGCCGGCGTGCATGCCCAGGCGTCGGCGGATCATCGACTGGAACTCCCCGGACGGGATCGATCCCGACACCCCAGTGGCGGACCTCCACGATACCGACGACGCCGGCCGGGACGCCCTGGTGCTCTTCTCCGACGAGGAGCGCCAGGGCACCGCCTGGCTGCTCGACCGCTTCAGCGGCGAGGAGTGGCGCGCCCGGTTGGACTGGGTACTCCGGCGCGCCGGAGTTGAGCAGGAAGTCGTGCGCGTCCGCACCGAGAAGCGCCGCTGGCACGAGCAGCTCTGGGCCAGGGTCACCCTCGTCCTTGGCGCCCTCGCTGCCGCCGGGTCAATGCTGGCTCAGTGGGTGCAGCTCATTCGGGGGCGGTAGGAACTTCCACTGGAACACCATCGAGCAGTCGCTCCAACGCGACGCGACCGCAGCGGCAGAGAGCAGGGTCCTTGTCGGAGCCCTCCCCATTGCCTTCGAGATAGCCGAAGCGGCATCTGGCGGAACACACCAGGTCGCCGCCGAAGTCGCCCCAGGACGCCAGCACCCTCTCCACCCACTCTGCAAGCTGGA
>DATMMZ010000309.1:0-4638 GCA_035569455.1 Mycobacterium sp.
GGTCGCTGACTCGTCATAACCCCGAACGGTCAGGATCCGGCAACCCGGCGCGCGAACGGCCCGACCCATTCGATGAACCGGTCGAAGAATATCGTCGGATCGACATCAACACCGATGTGCGCATTGGGTTCTCGGCCCCAGCGCCCCGACCAGTCGGTTACCGTCATGCCGCGGGTCAGGGTTCCGGTCAACTCGACGTCCACCGTCGCCGGCTCGGTCGCGATGATTCCCGGATCCAGCGCGACCGCGGCGGCCAACGGGTCGTGGAGATGCGCCACATACCCATGGCCGAGGCCGTTATAGGCCTCGAAATAGAACCGTATCGCGTCCTCGATCAGCCGGATCAACGGATTGGATGCCGCCGACCGAGTGCCGGGTTCGTCACGCTCGCTCATCACCATTCCCGAGGCTGGGGTCGACCCAGCGGCGGCCGCCAATCTCGCGAGAATGTCCGGTGTCATCGCGACATGCCGCGTCAGATCCAGGCCGCACAGGATCGGAAGTCTTTGCGGTTCAATGCCATTCACGGACCAGGCTGCGAACACCTCGGCCGCTGCCTCGGGGTCCACGCTGATATTCCATTCCGCCACCGGCGTGGTGTTGCCACGGTAATCGTAGGCACCGCCCATGATCACCAGTCGGCGCAACAGCGTCGGTAGCGCCGGTTCGGCGCGCAACGCCAGCGCCAGATTGGTCAACGGGGCGGTCGCCACCCCGATCAGCTCACCGGGAAACGCGTGTGCCGCACGCACCCAGGCCGTCGCGGAGTCGTAGCCGGTGAGCCGACCATCAGTCGGCGGCAGATCGGCATACCCCAACCCTCTTGACCCGTGGACTGTTGAGGGGGCGCGCATCGGGCCGGTCAGGGTTGCGTCGGAACCCTTGGAGACCGGTACGCCGGTGATCCGGCACAGCTCGAGCAGGCCCAGATTGTTCTCGCAAACCTGGTCTACCGCAACGTTTCCACCGGTCGAGGCGATGCCAACCACGTCCGCGTCCGGGCTGGCCAGGAGGTACACCAACGCCAACGCATCGTCGACGCCGGTGTCTACGTCGACGAAAACGGGGGTCACCCCGACAACGTTACTGGTGACTACGCGGGCACAGTTACGAGCGGTCCATGAAATACCTGACCGGCAGCGCCGAGATGTCCCGCGCCGGCTACATGACGTCAATCAATTCACGTGCGAGAAGTAGTCAGGACTACCAGTGCACGCCGGGCACCAACCGCACCAGCCGTTTGACCGGTCTGGGAATCCCCACGCGAGTGACGGCACGGGCCGGACGCTTCGGCCACCGACGCACCGGGCGAGAGTGCTCTTGCGGGGTCTCGGCCGCGTCTGCAGGTGAAATCCCGCGCGCCGCAGCCGAATCGGGGTAACCCAGATACAGCTGATGCAAAACCCGCCGCGAAGTCCTGGGCGCGAAGTGGTTGCCGAACTCGGCGAGCGTGCCCATCGGGGTGTCGATCCGCACCGGCTTCTCCACGAGCCCGCGCACCACCATTGCCGCCGCGCGCTCGGGGCTGATCGCCGGCACCGGGTTGAGTCGATGGGACGGCACGATCATCGGCGTTCTGACCAGTGGCATATGGATGTTGGTGAACGTGATGTGGTCGGACAGCGTCTCGGACGCGACCACGTCGGCGAACGCGTCCAGCGCCGCCTTGGAGGCGAGGTACGAGCTGTACTTGGGATTGCGGGCCTGCACACCGGCACTGGAAACGTTGACGACATGGCCGAACCGGCGCTCACGCCAGTGCGGTAGCAGCGCCAGCACCATCCGCACTGCGCCGAAGTAGTTGACTGCCATCACCCGTTCGTAGTCGTGCAGTCTATCGGTGGAGTTGATCACCGAGCGGCGTATCGACCGGCCGGCGTTATTCACCAGGTAGTCGACGTGGTCGAAGCGTCCCAGGATGTCCTTGACGGTGTGCTCCACCGACGTGGAGTCGGTGACATCGCATGTGAATGCGTAGGCCTGACCGCCGTCGGCGCGAATCTCGGCGACCAGCTTGTCGAGCGCATCGGCGTTGCGGGCCAGCGCGAATACGGTTGCGCCCCGTTCCGCGACGGCGATTGCCGAAGCTCGGCCGATCCCGCTGGATGCGCCGGTGATGATGACGTGTCGGCCCACCAGCGGTCCGCCTGCGTCGTCACGACGCGCGCGATCGGGATCGAGGTGCGCGGCCCAGTACCGCCATAGCTTCGGGGCGTAGCTGGCGAACTCGGGCACCTCAGGAATTCCGCTGCTCTGCAATGCTTTTCGGGTCTCGTCGGCAGCGAAGGTGGGGGCCAGGTCGACGACATCGAAAATCTCGGCGGGAATTCCCAGCTGGGTGACGGCCATGTTGCGCAGCACCTTGGCGCGCCCGCGCACCTTGAGCACCGGCGCCGCCACCGAGCGCGGCAGCGCCCCGCGCACCGGGGGCAGCCCGGCCGCGTCGGCGATGCCACGGTAGATGCCCCGGAGCCCGATTGTTTTCGGCGAGGTTAGGTGAAACGCCCGTCCGTCCAGATCCGGGGCGTGCATCAGCGCGACCAGCGCGTCGGACACGTAGTCGACCGGGACGATGTTGGTGCGCCCGGTGTCGGGCAGCAGCATCGGGGTAAACGAGGGCAGTACGGCCAGCTTGGCCAGCACGCCGAAGAAGTAGTACGGCCCGTCGATCTTGTCCATCTCGCCGGTGCGTGAATCGCCCACCACCACCGCCGGGCGGTAGACGCGGTAGCGCAGTCCGGGCGTAGAGCGCACCAGCATCTCGGCTTCGAACTTCGTCTGGTGATACGGCGTCGGCAGCTGCTGGCCGACATCGAAGTCGTCCTCGGTGTACTCGCCGGCGAAGTCGCCGGCCACCGCGATCGACGACACGTGGTGCAACGTAGCGTCCAGCCGCCGGGCCAGCCCGATGACGGCGCGGGTCCCGTCGACATTGGCGGCGCGCTGCTCGGCCTCGCCGGCGGTGATGTCATAGATAGCCGCGCAGTGCACCACGTGGTCGACCCCGCCCAACTCGACGATGGTCTCGTCGGTCAGTACAAGCTCCGGAAGCTCGCCGACCAGCGGCTTTACCCGTTCACCCCACTGAACGGCTCGGCGTTCGAAGCTCCCCAGCGACTGGCGGCGGACCAGCACCCATATCTGCGCATCTGGCTGGGCGTCCAATAAGCGTGAGACGACGCGGCCCCCAATAAACCCGGTACCGCCGGTAACGACATACCGCATGCAGCCCATGGTGGCGGCCGTGGCCGCACACGTCAACTCCGGCGCCTTGGCGCTCAGTTGAAGTTGCGGATACCGTCCCAGTCCACCAGCGTCCAACCGTTCCCCGGGTTACCGGTGATCACCACGCGGCCGGCATTAGGCAGCGGATGGCTGGTCAGCAGGCTGTTCTTGGAGTTCTTTGCGTTCAACAGCGTCCAGACCATGATCGCCGTGCCCTGCGAGAACACGACCGGCTTGCTGTGGCCGCTGTCGTAGATCTTCCGGACCGCGGCATTGAACTGATTGTTGAAGTCGGTGCCGGAGATCGAGCCTGGGACGCTGTTTTTGAGGTCGCCGTTCAACCAGTCCGCCGGCGCCACCATATACGTCGAGTTGGCCATCGATTCGGGTTTGCCGTTGTACCAGCCGGCACTGAGAGACTGCAGGCCGGGAACGATCTCGACCTGCTTGCCGAGTTCGCTGGCCAACGGCCCGGCGGTCTGCTGGGCTTCCGTCATGGGCGAGGCGTAGATGCTGTCGACGTCGTTGTGGGAAATCTGGTGCACCAACTGCTGGGCCTGCCCCTTGCCCTGGTCGGTGAGGCTGGGACCGGGAAGGCCGGTGTCGATCACCCCGTCCGCGTTGGCCTGGGACTGTGCGTTTCGGACGAATGTCAAGGTGATGCTGCGCGCCTGGGCTGTTCCGCCGCAGGCACCGACGATTACCGTTGCGGCGAGCACGGCCGCCGCTTTCCACATGGTGCGGTTGCGCATGGCGATAGCCTGCCCTGCCGACCGTGTCGTTGTGAAGGGTTTGCGATGGTTGGGTGCAGAAAAGGCTTCATTTTGGAATCGAGAGGAGATTCGTATGGCAATCGACCCGAGTGCCATCGGCGCGGTGACCGAACCGATGTTGTTCGAATGGGCCGACCGGGACACCATGCTCTACGCCCTCGGCGTCGGCGCTGGGACCGACGACCTGTCCTTCACCACCGACAACAGCCACGACATCACCCAGCAGGTACTGCCCACCTATGCGGTGATCTGCTGCCCCGCGTTCGCGGCGGGCGCGCTGATCGGAAAGTTCAACTGGGCCCTGCTCTTGCATGGCTCGCAGTCCATCCGGCTGCATGCGCCACTGCCGGCCGCGGGAAAGCTATCGGTGGTCACCGAGGTCGCCGACATCCAGGACAAGGGCGAAGGCAAGAACGCCATCGTCATGTTGCGCGGCCGCGGCACTGATCCGGAATCAGGTGAGCTCGTCGCGGAAACGCTGAGCACCGCTGTTATCCGGCAGGCGGGCGGCTTCGGGGGAGTGCCGGGTGAGCGGCCTGCCGCACCAGAATTTCCTGATCGCGAACCCGACGCCCGGGTCGACCTGCCCACCCGCGAGGATCAAGCGCTGATTTACCGCCTTTCCGGTGACCGCAACCCA
>DATMMZ010000310.1:0-5817 GCA_035569455.1 Mycobacterium sp.
AGTCAGCGATAGCACCTCGAAAATCACCATGGCCCACGCCGCAATCGCCAACGGGGATTGAATGATTCCGGCCGATCGCGTCCCATTTCGGGTTGTGGGTGCACCGTTCTCCGGGGCGACGAAGTGGAACCACGCCGCCAGCATCAGCACCAGCACGGTCAGCCCGAGCAGCCCGGTGGCAAACGCATAATGCCATGCCGGGAACGAATTCGACCACGGCACACCGAAATTGGACACATACCACCAGCCGTTGACGCTGGCGAACGACAACGCCACCAAGAACAGCACCACGGCGGCGAACACGGTGCGGTTGCGTCGGGACTGCATCGCCACACCCGTTACCGCCACCGCGGCCAGTGCTCCCAGCGATCCGGCCAGTCCGGCAAACACCCCGAAGTGGTGTGTCCATTTGGTGGGGGTGAACATCATCGCCAGGAACGAGATGATGGTGATGCCGACGATGCGGCGGCTCGGTCCGGCGGCGGTGCCCGGAATTCGGCCCTTGCGCAACGACATTGCCACCGTTATCCCGAGCGCCAGGACCAGCGCCAGCACAGCGAAGCGCCGGGCGATGGATCCATCGGGGCTGGCCATGAACAGCCGCTCGTAGCGCATGTGCTCGTCAAACCAGCTCAGGCTGGGCCCGAGAGCACGCTTGAGGGCGGTCGCCTGCATCTCGCCGGCCAGGGTCTGGTCGCGGAAGATCAGGATCACGGTGACGGTGACCGCGGCGAGAATGGGCGCCAGCAGGGGTAACGCACCAAACTGTTTGGATCTGCGGTGCACTATGGTCCGCAACGGCCCGATCGCGACCAGCAGGGCGCCGATGGACGCGATGCCGGTCGGCCCGGAGAACAGGGTCAGCGCGCCGATGATGCAGGCGATCGCCACCGGCAGCAGCCGATTGGTGGCCACCGCCCGCTCTACCGAACACCAGGTGAGCAGGATGCCCAGGGCGATGATCGGCTCGGGCCGCAGGCCGTTATCGAGCGGCAACCACGTCGCCAGGAACAATCCCGCGGCCGTCCACGCCGCCGCACGGTTGGTCTTGACGGCGTGACCCAGCCGGGGGATGACTTCGCGACTGATCACCCACCAGCACGTCAGCGCCATGACCAGGGTCGGCAGCCGCATCCAGATGCTGGTGGTGCTGACGTGCGCCCACAGCGCCAGCAGGTCGTAATACCAGCCGAACGGCGCCTCCGGGGTTCCCAACCAGCGGTAGTAGTTGGCCATGTACCCGGCGTGCTCGGACACCCGGGCCATGGTCAGGATGTAGCCGTCGTCGGAGGTGTTGGCGCCGACGAAATGCCACCACACCAGCACGACGATGACCAGGGCATCCAGACCGCCGATCGACCACCACCGCGCTGGCAGGAAGCGCCGGTGCCGGGTGCCGTCAGCGGTGTCAAGGATGTGCAGCGCGACGAGGGCGGCCCCGGTCAGCACCACCCCGAGGATCATCGCGATCATCTTCAGCGGCGTGGGGCTGCTGCTGTAGCGGGTGTCGACGGTCGCCGAGAAGCTCAGGCCCGGTGGCGCCGGTCCGGCCAGATCAGTGAACACGCCGACGATCTGCGGCCGGAAGTCGTAGCCGCTTCTCTCGCCGCGCAGTGGCGAGCCGGGATGCTCGGCGTTGGGACCCTGCGTCAGCCCGACGAATTCAGCGATGACCCGGTCGGCGTGCGCGGTGAATGTCAATCGCTGGCAGGCCGGGCTCAGGACCTGGCTCAGCGGGGCAGTGACCACCGGGACGTTGCGCACCACGATCACCAGCTCGTCGTTGGCGCGCTGAATGAGCAGCCCGCGATCGACGGCCTTCGGGGCTTGCTTGGGCACCGTCGACAACAGCACCGTCTTGCTTGCGTTCTGCGGCCCGGCCAGTCCCGCGGCCGCCTGGCAGGGCACGGTGACGTTCAGGTCGGTGGCCACGTAGCTGATTAACGGTGCCTCGACGCTGTCGAACGTGCCATTCTGCGGCCAGTTCAGTTGCGCGGTGGTCTGGTTGACCGGCAGTACCGGGGTGGCGATCGCCAGGACGGCCCCGAGCAGACCGGCGACGACAGCGACGAGGCGGGCAATCCGGTCGTTTGCTCCCGCGTCGCTCACGGAGCTAGATGCTAGTTGTTGGGCCCTGTCAGGTGAGGTTTCGGTGGCCATCAGCGCTCTGTCACTGGGGAGCCCCCGGCTTGCGGATGGCCAGCACAAACGGCCCGATGCTTTGAACACTGAAACGCGGGTCGGCGAACAGGGCGGCGCTCAGGTCGAGGGTGTAACGACGGACGTTGGGCTGGTTGGGATAGACGTCCTGGGCCAGCCGCAAGGTATAGGTACTGCTCGCGCCGCGACGCATCAGGAACACCGTCGGCGCGGGCCAGGGCAGCGTGTCCAGCGCGTGGACCAATTCGTCGGGCGTCTTGAACGTGGACCATTTCTCGATCTGCGCGGCCCGCAGGTCGAACTGCGCCAGCGGATTCGCATAATGCGAGGTCAACCCCTGAAAGCCCCAGTAAGGGTAGTACGACAGGAAACTGTAGTCGGCGGTCAGCACCACGGTCTGATCGCGCGGCCTGCCGGTGGCGTGCAGGATGGCGGCGTCGATCGCGGAGTAGTACTTCTCGGAACTCGGCGGCCGCCGGTCGCCGCGCTGGCCGTGGCCGTCGGTGTCCGTGTAGGCGATGGTGAGATCCGGCCGCAGCACGTCGGGAATGTCCTGGCTGAACGCGATCGCCGCGGCCAGCCCGACCGCGCCGGCCACCGGGGCGACGGCCCGGCTGCGCGGAGCCAGGGCACGGGTGGCCTCCAGGAAGCCGAAGACCCCGGCGGCAACCAGCAGCCCGCTCAACGTCGGCTGCAGCCGGAACGAAAGCAACGTCGTGCGCGCCAGCGTGGTCAGCATCGACAACAATGACCACAGGTAGACCGCCAGCACCGCGATGGCCAGCGCGCCCGCCCGCACCGACGAACGCGCACGCACCACCAGCCACAGGGTGCCCACCATGCAGATGACTCCCAGCAGCGAGAACTGCAGCATCGGGAAGGTCAGTTCGGCGCCGTCGGCCGGCAGATAGTGCGCGGCGCTGCCGCTGTTGCTGACCGGGCTGCGGGCCGCGCGCAAGAGAAACGGCAGCCATGTGGTGCTCGCGATCGCCGCAGCGATGATCCCGATGACGGCCAACCGGCGCAACGGGTCGAGCGCGGCTTTGAAGCCGCTTCGACGCCAGCGCATTCCGGCCAGCAGCAGCGCCATCAGCGACATCGTGAACGCGCTGAAGCCAAACAGCAGCAAGTACCAGGTGGCCGTGAAGCCCAGGAAGATCCCGACGCCGACCACCGCGGCCCAGCCCGCGGGGCGTCGCGCATCGGGACGGTCGCCGGCGCGCAGGCCCGACCACGTCAGCACCAGCATCGGCGGCAGCAGGACGGTGATCATCGCGGCGTAGGGCTCCGGCGAGCCGTAGGCCAGCGTCACCGCCGCGGTCGCCGCGGTGACGATCAATGCGTATTCGAAGCGGATCATCCGCCACCACAGCACCAGCGCGACAGCGACCGCGATGGTGATCGAGGTGATCGCCCACGGCTTATAGATCTCCCAGGCCGGTATGCCGGTCAGCGCTGCGACGCGCCCGCCGATCCAGAACCAGCCCGGCGGGTAGAACGGCGGCAGCCCGAGGTAGGTCATGTCGTGTAGGGCTGCGCTGTCGGTGAGCCGGGTCAGGTATTCGGTGCGGAACTGCTGGTCGACGGAGATGCCGAACAGATACAGCTTGGTGGCTCCCAGCGGCATGCCCAGCGTGACGACGGTGAACGCGGACACGAAGACCAGCCCGCCCAGCTGAGCCAGCAGCCGGTACCGCCCGCCCCGCCGCCACACCCAGCCGGTGGCGACCAGCCCGGCCAGGCAACCGACTTGACCGACGGTGGTCAGCGCATGCAGCTGGTTGGACGACGGAAACGCCGGCCACTGAACGCCGGCGATGGCGATCAGCGATATCACCGCGACGATGACGGCCACTGCCGCGGCCAAGGCCATCTGGCCCAGACTGGCCAGCGCGTTGCGCATGGTCAGATTGGCAGCTTGCGGAAGATGCTCCGGGGGATGTGCCGTAACACCATCATCACATAGCGGAATGCTGCTGGCGCCCAAACCAATTCCTTACCTTTTGCGGCCGCGGTCACCGCGAGGTTGGCGACGTACTCCTTATCGACGGTTAACGGGGCTTCCTTGATATGCGCGCTCATCCGGGTACGCACCTGGCCCGGCCGGATCACTAGGACACGAACCCCGTACTCGCGCAAAGCCTCTGACAATCCCAGGTAGAAACCGTCCAGACCGGCCTTGGTGGAGCCGTAGACGAAGTTCGACCGTCGCACCCGCTCACCGGCGGCCGAGCTCATCGCGATGATCTGACCGAAGCCCTGAGCGCGCATCTTCTCACCCAGCAGCACGCCCACGGAAACCGCTGCGGTGTAGTTGATTTCGGCTGCTAGCACGGCTTTGCGTTGGTTCTGCCACAGTTCTTCGGCGTCCCCGAGCACACCGAAGGCGACGATCGCCACGTCGACATCGCCATCGGAGAAGGCCTGCTCGATCGTCTTCGGGTGGCTGTCGGGGTCCGTGGCCTCGAAGTCCATCAGCTCCACCGACTTCGCGCCCGCGGCCTTCATCTGCGCCACCGCGCCGTCGCGGCCCGGGTCGTCGGGCATGGCGGCCAGCACGATTCGCGCGCGGGCGTTGCGGAGGTATCGCTCGCAGATAGCCAGCCCGATTTCGGAGGTGCCGCCGAGCAGCAGCACGGTCTGGGGGTTTCCTACGGCGTCGAGCACCATTTACAACAGCTCCAAACGTCGGGCCATGTCGGAAGCGAACACCCCGGTGGGATCGACCTTGCGGCGCACGGCAATCCACTCGTCGATGCGCGGATACATGGCGTGAAAGGCGTCGGCGGTGGTGCGGGAGTCTTTGGCGGTGTAAAGGCGGCCGCCGAATTCCAGTACCCGGCGGTCGAGTTCATTGAGGAACTCGTTGAGCCCCGGCTTGATCGGGAAGTCCAGGCAGACGTTCCAGCCCGGAATCGGGAAGCTCAACGGTGCTTGGTTGCCGGGGCCGAATAGTTTGAACACGTTGAGAAATGAGTAGTGTCCCGACTTCTGGATATCGCGGATAATGCCTTTGAACTCCTCGACGGCGGTGGTGGGCACGACGAACTGGTACTGGCCGAAGCCGGCGGAGCCGAACGCCCGATTCCACTCGCCGAGCATGTCCAGCGGGTGGTAGAACTGGGTCAGGTTCTGGATCTTGCCGCGGTACGTTCCGGATTTGCGGTACCAGAGCTCGCCGATCGGCACGAAGGTGTACTTGTTGGCCAGCCCGTTCGGGAAGATATCAGGGAACGTAAGTAGTTGCGGCGCATCGAATTTCAGCGGATTGCGGTGCAGCTTCTTGGGCAGCTGGTCCAGCCTGGCCAGCGAGCCGCGCGACACGGCGGCGCGGCCCAGCCTCGGGGGCGCGCTAATGGAGTCGAACCAGGCGCTGGAATAGGTGTAGTGGGCTTCGCTGCCGTCGCTGTGCAGTGCAATGGTCTCGTCGAGGCTGTTGGTGACATCGCCGTCGGCGATGAAATACGCCGTCTCCGTGGGCGTCATCTCGATGGTGGCTCGCAGGATGATCCCGGTCAGGCCATTGCCGCCGACGGTAGCCCAGAACAATTCGGAATCCTCACCTGCTGGGGTGAGGTGGCGAATCTCGCCGCTGGCGGTCAGCAGGTCCATGCTGCGCACGTGGTTGCCGAAGCTGCCCGCGCTGTGGTGGTTCTT
>DATMMZ010000311.1:0-3915 GCA_035569455.1 Mycobacterium sp.
GGTGTGGCGCAATGACGACGCGCGGCTGTCCGATGAGGCGGCCGTCACTGCGCAGTTCGACGGCGTCCTACTCAGCCCGGGTCCGGGCACCCCGGAACGGGCGGGCGCGTCGATCAGCCTGGTGCGCGCGTGCGCCGCGGCGATGCAAGCCGCGCTGGCCGCGGCTCCCCTGGTGATCCTGTACAAGCAGTACGTGGTCCGATTCGGACTGGGCTACCGCGAAGAGGTAAAGCCCGACGTGCAGATCGTCGGCCATACCGAACCGGTCCGGATGCATTTCGCACAGCCCGCCGGCCCGGTGGGCTACTGAGCCGCATCGGCGAGTTCGTCGAACGGTACCCTGACACGATGCGGATCCTGGTTGTCGATAATTACGACAGCTTCGTTTTCAACCTGGTGCAGTACCTCGGACAGCTCGGTGTCGAGGCGCAGGTGTGGCGCAATGACGACGCGCGACTGTCTGATGTGGCCGCCATCGCCACCCAGTTCGACGGCGTTCTGCTGAGCCCGGGGCCGGGCACCCCGGAACGGGCGGGCGCGTCGATCAGCCTGGTTCGCGCGTGCGCTGCGGCACGCACCCCGTTGCTCGGAGTCTGCCTGGGGCACCAGGCCATCGGCGTTGCATTCGGCGCCACCGTGGATCGTGCGCCGGAATTGCTGCACGGTAAGACCAGCAGCGTTTTTCACACCAATGCCGGTGTGCTGCAAGGGCTTCCGGATCCGTTCACCGCGACCCGGTACCACTCGCTGACCATCCTGCCGGAGTCGCTGCCCGCGGTGCTGGAAGTCACCGCGCGCACCCGCAGCGGTGTCATCATGGCCGTGCGGCACAGCGAGTTGCCGATCCACGGCGTCCAGTTCCATCCGGAGTCAATCCTGACCGAGGGCGGGCACCGAATGCTGGCCAACTGGCTCGCCGATTGCGGGTGGGCGCGCAACGACACGCTGGTCCGCCGGCTGGAGAACGAGGTGCGCGCCGCGGTGCGCCCGTATTTCCCGGCAGATCCCGCCGCTACTGACCGAACTTCAGCGTGATGATCCCGTCCCGGTTCTCCCCAGAGCCGGCGGGCGGGTTCTGATACACGATCCGGTTGTGTTGTGAACCACCGACGTCCACGTCGGGCCCCTTGTCCAGCACCCCTATCCAGCCCAACGCCCGTAACCGTGGTTCGGCGTCGGTCCAGAACATGCCGGACAGGTCGGGCATGATGAATTGGTTGCCCTTGGACACCTGCAGTTCGATGATCGAATCGACCGGAAGGGTGGTGCCCTTGGGCGGATTGGTGCCGACGACTTCGCCGGCCGGTCGGGGGCTATCCACGGGGGCCTGGCTGAACTTGGTGAACCCATAGACGTTGAGGTTCTTTTGCGCCGCGTCCACCGTCTGGCCGGTGACGTCGGGCAGCTGTTTCGTCTCCGGGCCCGAGCCGACGATGATCGTGATCACATTGGTGATCGCAGACGTCTGGTTGGCCGGTGGGTTGGTCCCGATGACCTTGCCCATGAGCTCCGGGGTCGACGGCGAGTTGGCTTGCTTGAAGCGACCGAATCCGGCGGCAGTCAGCTTTTTGACCGCGTCGGAGTAGCTCAGCGAAGAGACGTCAGGTAATTCGCGTTGTTCGGGACCGGTGGAGACGTTGATGGTGATCTCGTCACCCGCACTCACCGAGGCATTGGCGCCGGGGTCGGTGCTGATGACGTGATCGGGCGGGATCGTCGAGTCGGGCTTCTGCAGGGTGCGCGTCTTGAAGCCGCGATTTTGCAGTGCGGCAATCGCGTCGGCGGAGACTTGGCCCCGCATATCGGGTACTTGCACATCGCGAGTACTGCCGCCGAACGTGTTGAAGGCGATGACGACGACGATCGTCAGCACCGCCAGCACGGCGACCGCGACAACCCAGCGACCGATTGAACCACCCATGCGATCGCCGGCGGTGTCGTCTAGACGCTGGCGAGGCAGTGGGTCGGTGCGCGGGCCACCGAGGCTTGGACCCGTGGACGACAGGAGCGAGCTCCGCTCGGCGTCAGTGAACACCTTGGGTGCCTCAGGTGTCTCACCGTTGTGCACCCGAACCAGATCGGCGCGCATCTCCGCGGCGGTCTGATAGCGGTTGTCCGGGTTCTTGGCCAGTGCCTTCAGAACGACGGCGTCGAGGTCGGCGGAGATGCCTTCGTGCCGCTTCGATGGTGGAACCGGGTCCTCGCGCACATGCTGGTAAGCGACCGAGACCGGCGAGTCTCCGGTGAAAGGTGGTTCCCCAGTGAGGATTTCGTAAAGAACACAGCCCAACGAATACACGTCGGATCGGGCGTCGACCGAATCGCCGCGGGCCTGTTCGGGTGACAGATATTGTGCGGTCCCGATCACGGCGGCGGTTTGGGTGACGCTGCTGCTATCCGCGATCGCGCGTGCTATACCGAAGTCCATCACCTTGACCGCATTGGTCGTGCTGATCATGATGTTCGCCGGCTTGACGTCGCGATGAATGATGCCGTTCTGATGACTGAAGTTCAGCGCCTGGCAAGCGTCGGCGATGATCTCGATCGCCCGACGGGGTGGAAGTGGGCCATCGGTGTGCACGATGTCGCGCAAGGTGACGCCGTCGACGTACTCCATGACGATGTAGGGCAGCGGGCCCGCGGCTGTTTCCGCCTCGCCGGTGTCGTACACCGCGACGATGGACGGGTGATTCAGCGCCGCGGCGTTCTGCGCTTCGCGCCGGAAGCGTAGGTAAAAGCTCGGGTCACGGGCCAGATCAGCGCGCAGCACCTTCACCGCGACGTCGCGGTGCAAGCGAACGTCGCGGGCCAAGTGAACCTCGGACATACCCCCGAAACCGAGGATGTCACCTAGTTCGTAACGGTCGGACAGGTGCTGCGGGGTGGTCATTGCGGTGTCTCGTGTTGGGCCGACGACATGCTGGGCGCCATTTGGAATTCCCAGCCGAGTTCGGATGGCCTGCTCCGGAGTCCAGAATTACCTATCGTCGGCCGATCAGTCCAATTAAGCCGCAGGCGGGGGCCGGAACCGCTGGGGGTCTTGGTCGCCGGCGGGGGCGCGGTCGCCGGTGGGGTCCCGGTGTCGGTGACGGTCGGGGCGGGTGTCTGCGGCTGCTCGTTGTCCGCGCGGGAATTGATGACGATGAGCACCGCGATGATGATCGCCAACGCTCCGAGCACCCCGGCGGCCCACAGCAGCGCGCGCTGCCCTGATGAGAACGTGCGCCGGGCCGGAGGCGTCCGGTGGCCACCTGTCGACGGGCGGGATCGGCGGGGCGGAACGGTCCGGCCACTGACGGTCGACGCCCTGGTCGGCGGACCAGATGAGATCGTGACCGGTGACGCCCGACCGGGGGGCGGTGACTGACTCGGCCGGGGTGGGCGACGTCCGGCCCTTACTGCAGCGACGGCGTCGGCGAACGGTCCCCCGCTGCGGTAGCGCATACCGGGGTTCTTGACCAACGTGATCTCGATGAGTTCGCGCACATTGGGCGGAAGCTCGGGCGGAAGCGGCGGCGGGGGTTCCTTGATGTGCTTCATCGCAACGGTCAGAGCGCCGTCACCAGTAAACGGTCGCTTACCCGAAACCACTTCGTACCCAACAACTCCCAGCGAATAGACATCGCTGGCCGGGGTCGCGTCGTGCCCCAGGGCCTGCTCGGGTGCGATGTATTGCGCGGTGCCCATCACCATGCCGGTCTGGGTCACCGGGGCGGCGTCGACAGCCTTGGCGATGCCGAAGTCGGTGATCTTCACCTGCCCGGTGGGGGTGATCAAGATATTGCCCGGTTTGACGTCGCGGTGTACCAGGCCGGCGGCGTGCGCAACCTGAAGAGCGCGGCCAGTCTGCTCGAGCATGTCCAGGGCGTGCCGCAGCGACAGCCGCCCGGTGCGCTTGAGCACCGAATTCAGTGG
>DATMMZ010000312.1:0-18828 GCA_035569455.1 Mycobacterium sp.
ACCCGCCGCGCGACTGTGTCACCGCACTGCGCGCCGCTGGCACCGTGGTCATCGACTGGCTCCACGCCGAGGGCTTCCCGGTCCGCACCGTGGTATCCGACGCGCTACTCGTTCGCGCCACCGACCGGATACTGCTGATCACCATCACCGACCTCACCGAACTGATGTGGAGCACCCGACCCGAGCCGCGCTGAGGTCGCTCTTGGTGACATCAGGCCGACTGCGGTGCAGCAGTGGGTGTCGGCCATGTCTGCCGGCGCCAACGTCAAAAGCAGTGCAGAGGATGCTCGGCTACGCCTGCGCAGCAATGACCCTAGACGTCTATGCCGACCTGTTCGACGACGATCTAGAGGCGGTTGCGGCCGCGTTGGATCAGGCTCGCGCTCGTGAAAGTGTGGGCGAAATGTGGGCACGGGAGGGCCAGAACGGTGGTTCGACGCTGTGAGCCGACCAGTAAAATGGGCTCTGAACTGCGGTTTCACCCTACGAGGCGTGCGACCTCGACCATCGCCGAGGTGATCTGGGCGATCTCGGCGGGCGGGCAGATGTACGGGGGCATCGCGTAGACCAGGTTGCGGAACGGGCGCAGCCAGACGCCACGGTCCAGCGCCGCCGGGGTGGCGACGGCGAGGTCGACGGGCCGGTCGCATTCGATGACGCCGATGGCGCCGCACACCCGGACGTCGGTCACCGCGGGCAGTGTCCGGGCGGGTTCGAGTCCGGAAGCCAGGCCCGCGGATATGTCGGTGATCCGCGACCGCCAGTCCTGGCCGAGCAGCACCTCGACGCTGGCCACCGAGACCGCGCAGGCCAGCGGATTGGCCATGAAGGTGGGCCCGTGCATCAACGCACCGGCCGCACCGGCGCTGATGGTGTGCGCGATCTCGGTGGTGCACAGGGTGGCGGCCAGGCTGAGGTATCCGCCGGTGAGCGCCTTACCGACACACATGATGTCCGGGCTCACGCCGGCATGGTCGGCGGCGAACAGCTCACCCGTGCGGCCGAAGCCGGTCGCAATCTCGTCGAAAATCAGCAACACCTCATGACGCCGGCAGATATCGCGCAGGTCGCGCAGATAACGCGGGTCGTGGAAACGCATCCCGCCTGCACCCTGTACGACCGGCTCCACGACCACGGCGGCCAGCTCGGCGACGTGCCGCGCCAGTTGGGCCTCGAACGCCGCGCTGTAGGCAGGGTCGTAGTCCCGTGGCACCTGCGGGGCGAAAATCTGCGGCGCCAAGATGTCGGTCCACAGCGAGTGCATGCCGCCGTCGGGGTCGCAGATGCTCATCGGCGTGAACGTGTCGCCGTGGTAGCCGCCCCGCCAGGTCATCAGCCGCCGCTTGCCGGGCCGGCCGCGACTGCGCCAGTACTGCAGCGCCATCTTCACCGCGACCTCCACGGACACCGACCCCGAGTCGCTGAAGAAGACCGTCTCCAAACCCGCCGGGGTGACCTCCACCAGCAGCTGCGCCAACCGGGCTGCCGGCTCGTGGGTCAGGCCACCGAACATGACATGGTTCATCGCGCCCAGTTGGGTGGCCAACGCCGCATCCAGGACCGGGTGGCCGTGACCGTGGATCGCAGTCCACCAGGAGCTCATCCCGTCGAGCACCTCGATCGGTTTGCAGTCGCGGATCAGCGTCAGCCAGGCGCCGCGGGCGCCCACCGCGACCACCGGGGGCACCGCTTCAGCGCCGATGGTGCTGTAGGGGTGCCATAGGTGGGCGGCGTCGATCGCGCTGATCTGCTCGGGCGTCAACCCCGGAGTCGCCGCAGCCACGGAGTTCGAGACTAGTGCAGGCGGCGCACAAGCCAGCGGTCGCGCAAACACCGCCCATCGGGGAGCATGGGACGGCATGGCCCCGGAGCAGCAGTCCCGAGAGCCCCTCCCGGGCGAGCCCGTCGACTACCCACCGGAGCCCGACGAAAGACACGACCCCGGCAATGCCGGTGACGTCCAAGTCTCTGACCGCTCCGACGCCGGGCCACCACCGACACTTCGGTTGCGGGTGGCCGTCTGGGATGTGATCTGCACCATCGCACTGCTGGCGCTGCTGCTCACGCTGGCTACGGCGACTACTTGGCCGACGCGGCTCTTCGGCTTCCTCGGCGACGTGTGCGTGGGGGAAACGTGCGGACCGGTGCCCTACGGGGTCGATATGTACATCTACCCGGTGGTGTGGGGCGGTATCGGTGCGGCGATCGCCGCGGCCGGAATCGGGCCGTTCGTATCCCTCTTGAAGGGCTGGTACATGTCCTTCTGGCCTGTCCTGGCCCTGGCCGTGCTGATGGTCAGCTCGGTGGCCGGCTTCATATTGACGACCTACAGCGAACGTTATTGGCTCTGACCGCGCCGCTGCGGCCTTTCGGCGAACCGTGCGGCCGGGCGCCGCTATGAGACCGAAATCACAACTGCGCAACCGAGATTGAGCGCTGCAGTCACCATCCGGTCACGGTACGACAAATAATCCCGCTTCGGCCAAGCCAGCTATAGCCCCCTGGCTACTTATGTTGTAAAAGTTACTGTAGTGACTGGTGTGAATTCGACGGATTAACCGGCGGGTTCACGGTCCACGTGTCATGCAGCGGCGGATGCGCGAAGTCACAGCGCTGAGGCCCACAGATTCAAAAGAGATCCAAGAGAGGTTGGAATCCCAATGAAGCGCATCTACGCCTTCGTGATCGGCGTGGCCCTGCTGCTGGTGGCACCGTTGATGGTCAATCCGGCTCTGGCGACCGCCGACCCGGGTACTCGGCCGATGGACTACCAACAGGCCGCCGACGTCGTCATCATGCGCGGTCTTTCGCAACGTGGCGTGCCGTTCTCCTGGGCCGGCGGTGGTGTCAGTGGCCCCACTCGCGGCAAGGGTTCGGGCATCAACACCGTCGGATTCGACGCTTCGGGCTTGATGCAGTACGCGTACGCCGGCGCCGGGATCAAGCTGCCGCGCTCCTCCGGCGAGCTGTACCGATCCGGTCAGAAGATCCTGCCGCAGCAAGCACGCCGCGGCGACCTGATCTTCTATGGCCCTGAAGGCACGCAAAGCGTCGCGATGTACCTCGGGAACGGGCAGATGCTGGAGGTGGGCGACGTCGTCCAGGTCTCGCCGGTGCGCTCCAACGGTATGACGCCCTACCTGGTGCGCGTTCTCGGGACCCAGCAGACCCCCGCGCAGCAGGCGCCGTTGCAGCAGGCACCGGCGCAGCAGGCACCGGCGCAGCAGACGCCGGCGCAGCAATCGCCGCTGCAGCAGTCGCCAACGCAGCAGGCGCCGATGCAGCAATCGCCAACGCAGCAGGCACCAATGCAGCGGCCAATACAGCAGGCGCCGTTACAGCAGATGCCATTGCAGGTGCCAGCGCAGCAGGCGCCCGTGCAGCAAGCGCCCCTGCAGCCGGCTCTCGGTGCCACGGGGTAACTCCCGGCAACTTCTCAGCCTCCCAAACACCCGCCACCTGCTCCATCACCGGCATCGACGCTCGGGGCGCAGGTGGCGGGTTCGGTAAATTGGCTTGAATCATGTCGAGCCCGTCACCGTCCAGTCCGCCGACTACCGACCCGGAGCCGGTCGGGGCGATTCGGTCGACGGGTTTCTACCGCTACGATCTCGACGGCTTGCGCGGCATCGCGATCGCGCTGGTCGCCATGTTCCACATCTGGTTCGGCCGGGTGTCCGGCGGCGTCGACGTGTTCCTGGCGCTGTCCGGGTTCTTCTTCGGCGGCAAAATCCTTCGTGCTGCCCTGAGCCCGGATCACATCCTGTCACCGGTCCCAGAAGTGATCCGGCTGGTCCGGCGCCTGGTTCCTGCTCTGGTCGTCGTTCTCGCCGGGTGTGCGCTGCTCACCATCCTCGTGCAACCGCAGACTCGCTGGGAGACGTTCGCCGACCAGAGCCTGGCCAGCCTCGGGTATTACCAGAATTGGGAGCTGGCCAGCACCGCCTCCGACTACCTGCGGGCGGGCGAAGCGGTCAGCCCGTTGCAACACATCTGGTCGATGTCGGTGCAGGGCCAGTTCTACATCGCCTTCCTGCTGCTGGTTGCCGGGTGCACCTACCTGTTATGGCGCCCCCTGGGCGCCCGGCTACGGACCCTGTTCGTGGTGCTGCTCAGCGTTTTGACGCTCGCGTCGTTCATTTACGCGATCTTCGCTCATGAGGCCGACCAGACGACCGCCTACTACAACAGCTTCGCGCGGGCGTGGGAGCTGCTGCTGGGAGCGCTCGTCGGTGCGCTGGTGCCCTATATCCGCTGGCCGATCTGGCTGCGCACCGGCGTTGCCACCGTCGCGCTGGCGGCGATCCTGTCATGTGGGGCCCTGATCGACGGCGTCCAGGAATTTCCCGGCCCGTGGGCACTGGTGCCCGTCGGCGCAACCATGCTGATGATCCTCGCCGGTGCCAACCTGCAGGGCCGCGCCGACGCAAGCGACGAGATGCCGCTACCGAATCGGCTGCTCGGGGCCGGGCCGCTGGTAGCGCTGGGCGCGATGGCTTACTCGCTGTACTTGTGGCACTGGCCGCTGCTGATCTTCTGGCTGTCCTACACCGGGCACACGCACGCCAACTTTTTCGAGGGCACGGCACTGCTGCTGGTGTCCGGGTTGCTGGCCTACCTGACCACCCGGTTGGTCGAGGACCCGCTGCGGTACCGGGTGCCCGCCGGCGACGCAGCGCCTTCACCCGTCGCGGCGAACCCCTGGCCGGTCCGGCTGCGCCGGCCGACGATGGCGCTGGGATCGGTGGTGGCGCTGCTGGGCGTGGCCCTGACCGTGACTTCATTCACCTGGAGTGAGCACGTCAGCGGGGAACGCGCCACCGGTAAGGAGCTAAGCGAACTCAGTGCCCAGGACTACCCGGGTGCGCGCGCCCTCACCGCCCATGTGCGGGTACCGACGCTGCGGATGCGGCCCACCGTCCTGGAGGTCAAGGACGACCTCCCCGCCACCACCAGGGACGGCTGCATCAGTGACTTCGTCAACCCCGCGGTGGTCAACTGCACCTACGGCGACCTGGCCGCCGGCCGGACCATCGCGCTGGCCGGCGGGTCACACGCCGAACACTGGCTGCCGGCGCTGGACCTGCTCGGGCATCTGCACCACTTCAAGGTGGTGACATACCTGAAAATGGGTTGCCCGCTGTCCACCGAGCAAGTCCCGCTGATCATGGGCAGCAATGCCCCGTACCCCCAGTGCCGCGAGTGGGTGCAAACGACGATGGCCAAGCTGGTCACCGACCGTCCGGACTACGTGTTCACCACGTCGACCCGACCGTGGAACATCAAACGCGGTGACGTGATGCCCGCGACCTACATCGGGATCTGGCAGACGTTGTCGGACAACAACATTCCCATCCTCGCGATGCGGGACACCCCCTGGCTGGTGAAAAACGGCCAGCCATTCAATCCCGCGGACTGCCTGGCCAAGGGCGGCAACGCGCAGTCATGCGCGGTCAAGCGTTCCGACGTACTGTCCGATCACAATTCCACCCTGGATTTCGTCCCGCAGTTCCCGCTGCTCAAGCCGCTTGATATGTCTGACGCGATATGCCGACCCGACATCTGCCGCCCGGTCGAAGGAAATGTGCTGATCTACCACGGCGCCCATCACCTGTCCCCCACCTATGTGCGGACACTGGCCCCTGAGCTCGGCCGCCAGATCGCAGCCAACACCGGTTGGTGGTAAGCCCCGCCAGGAGCGTCCGGGCGCGGATAAGGTCGAGTGGTGCCGACGAACAACCCAACTGCGCCTTCGGGCGCGGCGTCATCCGACGCCGACAGGCCCGAGCCCGCGCTGCCCACCGTGTGGCCTGGCAATGCTTATCCGCTCGGGGCCACCTATGACGGTGCGGGCACCAACTTTTCGCTGTTCTCCGAAATCGCCGACAAGGTGGAGTTGTGCCTGATCGACGAGGGCGGCAGCGAGTCGCGGATCCCTCTCGACGAGGTGGACGGATATGTCTGGCATGCCTATCTGCCGAACATCACCCCGGGTCAGCGCTACGGATTTCGTGTCCACGGACCATTCGATCCTGCGGCCGGCCATCGGTGTGACCCGAGCAAGCTGCTGCTCGACCCGTACGGGAAATCATTCGACGGCGATTTCACCTTCGGCCAGGCTTTGTTCTCCTATGACTTAGACGCAGTCGACCCGAACGGCGACACGGCAATCACCGGCACTCCCCCGATGGTCGACTCGCTCGGCCACACCATGACGAGCGTGGTGATCAACCCCTTCTTCGACTGGGCGTTCGACCGCGCGCCACTCACCCCATACCACGAGACGGTCATTTATGAGGCCCACGTCAAGGGCCTGACGCAGACCCATCCCGGTGTCCCCGAAGAACTCCGCGGCACCTACGCCGGCCTGGCCCACCCGGCGATCATCGATCACCTCAAGTCACTCAACATCACCGCGCTCGAACTCATGCCGGTACACCAGTTCCTGCACGACGAGCGGCTGCTGGACCTCGGCTTACGAAACTATTGGGGCTACAACACATTCGGGTTCTTCGCCCCGCAGTACCAATACGCGTCAAACCGGCAGGCCGGCGGCGCGGTAGCCGAGTTCAAGATGATGGTGCGCAGCCTGCATGAAGCGGGCATCGAGGTCATCCTCGACGTGGTCTACAACCACACCGCCGAAGGCAATCACCTGGGTCCGACGATCAACTTCCGCGGCATCGACAACAAGGCCTATTACCGGCTTGTCGACGAGGACCTGCGGCTGTACAAGGACTTCACCGGCACGGGCAACAGCCTCAACGCCCGTCACCCGCACACCCTGCAACTGATCATGGACTCCTTGCGCTACTGGGTGCTGGAAATGCATGTGGACGGGTTCCGCTTCGATTTGGCGTCCACGCTGGCCCGCGAGTTCTACGACGTCGACCGATTGAGCGCGTTCTTCGATCTGGTGCAGCAGGATCCAACCGTCAGCCAGGTCAAGCTGATCGCCGAACCGTGGGACGTCGGCGAAGGCGGCTACCAGGTCGGCAACTTTCCGGGTTTGTGGACCGAGTGGAACGGGAAATACCGCGACACTGTGCGTGACTACTGGCGGGGCGAGCCCGCAACCCTTGGCGAGTTCGCCTCCCGGCTCACCGGGTCGTCGGACCTCTACGAGGTGAGCAGCCGGCGCCCCAGTGCCAGCATCAACTTCGTCACCGCCCACGACGGATTCACGCTCAACGACTTGGTCTCCTACAACGAGAAACACAACGAAGCCAACGGCGAGGACAACCGCGACGGGGAGAGCCACAATCGGTCGTGGAATTGCGGCGTCGAGGGTCCGACCGACGACCCCGACATCGTGGCGATGCGGTGCCGCCAGATGCGCAACTTCTGGGCCACCCTGATGGTCAGCCAGGGCACGCCGATGATCACACATGGCGACGAGATCGGGCGCACCCAACTGGGCAACAACAACGTGTACTGCCAGGATTCCGAGTTGTCTTGGATGGACTGGTCACTGGTTGACAAGAATGCTGAGTTGCTCGCTTTTGCCCGCAAGGCGACTGCCCTGCGTAAAAAACATTCGGTGTTTCGCCGGCGCCGGTTCTTCGAGGGTGAGCCGATTCGAAGTGGCGACGAAGTCCGCGATATCGCCTGGTTGACTCCGGGCGGCCGGGAGATGACTCATGAGGATTGGGACAAGAGCTTCCACCATAGGTGTGTGGCGGTGTTCCTCAACGGCGAGGCCATCGCCGCACCCGATGCCAGAGGCGAACGCGTGGTCGACGACTCATTTTTGTTGTGCTTCAACGCCCATGACCAATACATCGAGTTCGTCACGCCACACGACGACTATGCGCAGGAATGGACCGTCGAGCTGGACACCAACGGACCCGTCGGCTTGAGAGAAGGGGCCGACCAGGTCGTGGCGGCCGAAGCGAAGATAGAGGTACAGGCGCGCTCGCTGCTGATCCTACGTAAGACCGCCTGACACATGGCTTTTCCGGTGCTTTCCACTTACCGGTTACAGCTGCGTGGTCCGTCCAGTGGGTTCGGATTCACCTTCGCCGACGCCGAGAACCTGCTGGACTACCTCGACGGGCTCGGGGTGTCGCACCTGTACCTTTCCCCCATCATGACCGCGGTCACCGGATCGACCCACGGATACGACGTCACCGACCCCACGACGGTGTCGGCAGAGCTAGGCGGTCCCGACGGTCTGGCGCGACTGTCGGCGGCGGCGCGAACCCGCGGTATGGGCCTGGTCGTCGATGTCGTGCCCAACCACGTGGGGATCGACAAGCCCGAGCAGAACCCGTGGTGGTGGGACGTGTTGCGGCAGGGCCGATCGTCGGAGTACGCGACGTTCTTCGATATCGACTGGGACCTTGACTTACAGGGCCGAATCGTGTTGCCGCTGTTGGGCTCCGACGACGATGTCGCCGACCTCAAAGTCGATGGAGACCTGCTGCGGTTGGGCAACCTGGCGCTGCCCATCTCCCCCGGCACCGCCGACGGCACCGGCGCGCAAGTGCACAACCGCCAGCGCTACCGGTTGGTGGGCTGGCGCGACGGGGTCTGCGGCTATCGCCGATTCTTCTCGATCACCTCGCTGGCCGGGCTGCGTCAGGAGGATTCGGCGGTGTTCGACGCCAGCCACGCCGAAGTGGCCCGCTGGTTCACCGAGGGACTCGTCGACGGCGTGCGCATCGACCACCCCGACGGATTATCGGACCCCGGTGGATATTTGGCCTGGCTACGCGAATTGCTCGGCCCGAGCGCCTGGATCGTGATCGAGAAGATCCTGGCCGTTGACGAGGCGCTGGACCTCACCCTGCCGGTGGCCGGCACCACCGGTTACGACGTGCTGCGGGAGGTGGGTGGACTCTTCGTCGATCCGAGTGGGGAGTCGGCGCTGACGGCGCTCGTCGGATCCGCTGGCCTGGACTACACCGCCATGCCGGCCATGCTGGCAGACCTCAAGGTCCGCGCGGCCACCGACACGCTGGCCAGCGAACTGCGCAGGCTGCGACGGGCTATCGCGGCGGCGACGGGCGCCGATGATCCGCTGTTGCCCGAGGCGGTGGCCGCGCTGCTCAGCCGCATCGAGGTGTACCGCAGCGACTACCCGAGCCTGGCCGCGACCCTGCCCACGGCGTTGGCCGAAACCCAGACGGCGCGCCCGGAATTGGGGCCGGCGCTGCAGGTGATCGCCGCGGCCTTGGCCCGCGGCGGCGAACCCGCCGCGCGCCTGCAACAACTCTGCGGTGCGGTGACCGCCAAGGCGGTCGAGGACTGCATCTTTTACCGCGATGCCCGGCTGGTGTCACTCAACGAGGTGGGTGGCGAACCACACCGATTCGGCGTCGGCGTCGCGGAATTTCACCAGCGCGCCGCCACCCGCGCCCGGTTGTGGCCGCAGGCGATGACGACGCTGACCACCCACGACACCAAACGCGGCGAGGACGTGCGCGCCCGAATCGGCGTGCTGTCACAGGTGCCGTCGCTATGGACCGAGTTCGTCGCCCGCTGGGAAATCCAGGCCCCCTCTCCCGATCCGGCAACCGGACGGTTCCTGTGGCAGAACATCTTCGGGGTGTGGCCAGTGAGCGGTGAGGTCACCGGCCAGCTGCGCGAGCGGCTGCACGCGTACGCCGAGAAGGCCATCAGGGAAGCGGCCTGGCACACCTCGTGGACCGACCCGGACTCCGCATTCGAGGACGCGGTGCACCGTTGGCTGGATACCGTGCTCGACGGTCCGGTGGCCACCGCGCTGACCGAACTTGTCGCCCAACTCAACTCGCATGCGGCTAGTGACGCGCTGGGCCAGAAGCTGCTCGCGCTGACTGTGCCCGGGATACCCGACATTTACCAAGGCACCGAGCTGTGGGACGACAGCCTGGTCGACCCGGATAACCGCCGCCCGGTGGACTATGCCGCTCGCCGAGCCGCCCTGAAAGACTTGCAGCATCCGAAAATTCGGGTGGTCACCACCGCGCTTCGGCTGCGGCGCTCCCGTCCGGAAACCTTTCTGCACGGCGGATACCTTCCGGTGCTTGCCACCGGTTCGGCCAACGACCACATCGTGGCATTCCGCCGCGGCAACGACATCCTGGTCGCGGTGACCCGTCAGACGATGAGGTTGGCCGAAACGGGCTGGGGCAACACCGTGCTACCGCTGCCCGACGGCTCCTGGACCGACACGCTCACCGGCGCCATGGCAAGCGGACCGACGTCGGCCGCCGAATTATTCGCCGACCTGCCCGTCGTGCTTTTGGAGCGCGATCATGGCTGAATTCCGGGTGTGGGCACCCAAACCCGCGCAAGTGCGGCTCTACCTAGACGGCACAGACGGTGCACAGCACGAGATGGTGCGCTCGCACGACGGCTGGTGGCACACCACCGTCGAGACGGCACCTGACGTTCGCTACGGCTACCTGCTCGACGACGACCCCGCCGTGCTGCCCGACCCGCGATCTGCCCGCCAACCCGACGGCGTGCACGAACGCTCCCAACTATGGGATGCCGGTAGCGCCACCTGGACCGACGCCGGCTGGACTGGGCGTTCGGTCGAGGGTGCGGTGATCTATGAGCTGCACATCGGGACCTTCACGAAGGCCGGCACTTTCGCGTCCGCCATCGAAAAGCTGGACTATCTGGTCGATCTCGGGATCGACTTCGTCGAGCTGATGCCGGTCAACTCCTTCTCCGGCACCCACGGATGGGGATACGACGGCGTGCTGTGGTACAGCGTGCACGAACCCTACGGCGGCCCCGACGGACTGGTGCGGTTCGTCGACGCCTGCCACTCCCACGGCTTGGGTGTGTTGATCGACGCGGTATTCAACCACCTCGGCCCGTCGGGCAACTACCTGCCGCGGTTCGGCCCATACCTCTCCTCGGCCAGCAACCCGTGGGGCGAGGGCATCAACGTCGCCGACGCCGACTCCGACGAGGTGCGCCGCTACATCATCGGATGCGCGCTGCGCTGGATGCGCGACTTTCACGCCGACGGCCTGCGACTGGACGCCGTGCACGCGTTGGTGGACACCACTGCCGTGCACATCCTCGAGGAGCTGGCCACCGAGACGGAGTGGCTGTCAAAACGGTTAGGGCGTCCGCTGTCGCTGATCGCCGAAAGCGACCTCAACGACCCGCGCCTGATCACCCCGCGCGCTGATGGCGGCTACGGGATGACCGCGCAGTGGGACGACGATATCCATCACGCCATCCACACAGCCGTTTCCGGCGAGCGCCAGGGCTACTACGCCGACTTCGGTTCACTGGCCACACTCGCGCAAACCCTGCGCCACGGCTTCTTCCACGCCGGCACTTACTCGTCGTTCCGGCGCCGCCGGCACGGCCGGCCGCTGGACACCCGGACTGTCCCGGCCACCAGGTTGCTCGCCTACACCTGCACCCACGATCAGATCGGCAACCGCGCTCTCGGGGATCGCCCTTCGCAAAACCTCACCGGCGGCCAGTTGGCGATCAAGGCTGCCCTGGTACTCGGATCTCCCTACACCGCAATGCTTTTCATGGGTGAAGAATGGGGGGCATCGACCCCGTTTCAGTTCTTCAGCTCGCATCCCGAACCAGAGCTCGCCCGCGCCACCGTCGAGGGACGCAAGGCCGAGTTCGCCGAGCACGGCTGGGATGCCGACGACATTCCGGACCCGCAGGATCCGCAGACATTTCAGCGCTCCAAGCTGAACTGGGATGAGGTCGACGCCGACCAACACGCCCGGCTGCACCGGCTCTATCGCGATCTGATCGCGTTGCGGCACAGCGAGACCGACCTGGGCGACCCCTGGCTGGAACATCTGGTGATCGACTACGACGAAGACCAACGCTGGATCATGATGCGCCGCAACCGGCTGGTGATCGCCTGCAATCTCGGCGCGGAGACGACGACAGTGCCGATCAGTGGTGAGCTGGTGCTTGCCTGGGACGCGCCGAAGATCGGTGACGAAGCCACCGATCTACCCGCGCACTCTTTTGCGATACTGCGCTGTGGATAATTCTGGCGTCAGGCAGGACAAGGTGCGGTTCAGCCGTGACGAACTGAAGCGTTTCACCGGTAAGACACTGCCGGACTTGATATCTGACCAGGTCCGGCTGCTGTTTGTGGGGATCAACCCGGGCTTGAGAAGCGTCGCGGTTCAGGCTCACTTCGCTCCGCGCGGCAACCGGTTCTATCCGGCGCTTTTCCACGCCGGTATCACCGACCGTCTCATCGACGCCTCATCGGGGTTTGCGATCGCCGACCGAGAATACTTGCTGACCCGTGGAATCGGCATCACCAGCCTCGTCGCCCGAGCGACCGCTAGCGCTGACGAGCTTACGGTTGGCGAACTCGTCAAGGGCGCGCAGAAACTGGGGAAACTGGTTCAGGAGTTCTCGCCACGGGTTGTCGCCATCTTGGGGATCACCGCCTACCGAAGCGCCTTCAACGACCCTGCGGCCAAGCTGGGCAAGCAGCCGAGTCCTTACCCTGCCTCTGAACTGTGGGTAGTCCCCAACCCGAGCGGCCGCAACGCCCACGCACCGTTGGCTCGCCTCGCGGCTGCCTACGGCGAAGCCGCGCGCGCGGCCGGCATCCGTGCGCACCAGCGCGCTCACACGTAACGACGGCCGGTGCTGCGCACCGCTTCCGCGACCGCGTCGGCGAGCGGGTCGATCTCGTCGGCAGCCAAGTCTGCGACGGTGATACGCATTCCCGGCGGTGTCCGAATCCGGAATCGTGTTCCCGGCGCCGCCGCCCAGCCAAAGTTGAGCAGCCGGGTGATCGCGACCGTCTCGTCGGGTACTGGGACCCAGAGGTTGAGCCCTGCTCGTCCGTGAGCGGCGACGCCGCGCTCGGCCAAGGCGGCACGTAACCGGGTTCGGTTGCCGGTGTAGCGCTGCTCGGCCGTCTGGATGAGGCGCGTTGCCGCGTCGTCAGACCACAGGCTGACCACGAGATCTTGCAGAAGGTGGCTCACCCAGCCCGGACCGAGCCGCAGTCGTCCGTGCACCCGCTCCACGGTGCGGCGGTCTCCGGCGAGAATGGCGACCCGCAGGTCGGGGCCGTACGCCTTGGACGCCGACCGCACGAAAGCCCAATGGTTGGTTGATCCGGTCAGCGTGTGTAGCGGTGCGCCGGAAATGCCTGCGCAATGGTCGTCCTCGACAAGCAGCAGATCGTCCGCCCGGGCGGCCAACAAGTTGCGTAGCGCGTCGGCTCGATCCGCGGATAGCGCCGCGCCGGTCGGGTTCTGCGCGCGGTTGGTGACGACCAGCGCCCGCACGCCGCGGCCCAGCGCCCGAGCCAGATCAGCAACCAGTGGCCCGTCGTCGTCGACCCGCACGGGCTCGGCCGAAAGCCCCAGCGCCGCAAGAAGGTCGAGCAAGTTGGCCCAGCCCGGGTCCTCGACGGCCACGCGGTCGCCCGGACGCAGGTGGTGTGCAGTGAGCGCTCGTTCGATGCCATCCAGCGTCCCGCTGGTCACCGTGAGGTGATCGCCTGGGACGCCGTCCGCGGCCAGGGCGGTACGCGAGTAGTCGATTAACTCGGGCGACATTGCCGGCTCTCCGTACAGCCTGGGCGCCGCACTGTTCCGAAAATCCGCCCGCGCGATGGGCAGCAAAGCGGGGTCCGGGTTGCCGGTCGACAGATCGCGGACCCCCGCGGGTACGTCAACCCCGAGCAGCGACCGGGGGGTTGTTGCCGGCCGGTCCCGCACTCGGGTGCCGCGCCGCCCGGCAGTCTCGACGGCTCCACGATCGCGCAGCAGGCGGTAGGCCGCGGCGACGGTATTGGCGTTCACGCCGAGCTGGCCGGCCAATTCGCGGATCGGCGGCAGTGCGTCGCCGGGCGCCAACGTGCCATGGGAGATGGCTTCTTCGACGTTGCCGGCTATGGACTCCGCACCCACACCCGCTATGATGTATTGTACTGGCACGGAGCTAATTATGTACTAGAACAAAGACAAAGGCAATCCGTTGGAAACCGCATACCTTCCCACACCGCGTACGACGCCCACCCGTTATCGGGAACGCGCTCACTACGACCGAGAGATCGTGCATCGCATCCTGGATGAGGCGCTGATCTGCCACCTCGGCTACGTCAGCGCGGATAGGCCGGTGGTGTTGCCGACGACGCACGCCCGCCTGGGCGAAACCCTGTACCTGCACGGCTCCACCGGCAGCGGCCCGATGCTCGCCGCCAAGGCGGGATCGGGCCTGCCCGTCTGCGTTACCGCCACCCTCGTCGATGCGCTGGTGCTCGCCCGCTCGGCGCTGCATCATTCGCTGGCCTACCGCTCAGTGGTCGTGGTCGGCGACGCACGCCTGGTCGAAGACGCGGCGGAGAAAGTGCGGGCGCTCCACTGCCTGCTCGATCACATCGCGCCGGGGCGCGCGGCCGACTGCAGGACCCCGAATGCGCGTGAGCTCGCCGCAACGGCGGTGCTCGCCCTGGACCTCGTCGAAGTGTCGGCCAAGGTGCGCACCGGCGGCCCGGCCGACGAGCCGGAAGATTTCGCGCTGCCGCACTGGGCTGGAGTGATGCCGCTGTCCCTGACGGCCGGAACACCGGTGCCAGCGGACGACCTCGATCCCGCCACCCCGGTGCCGCCGTATCTGACGTCTTATCGCCGGCCTTGACCTCAAGGTGGGGGAAGGCGGTTACAACAACAGGTAGCGGTAGGCCGGCGAACCGGGCCGCAGGGTTTCGTAGTGAATCTCCGTGGCCCGCATCCTGGCCAGCAGTCCGTCCAGATCGGCGGACGATCCCAGCTGGATCCCCACCAGCGCCTCGCCGGTCTCGCGGTTATTGCGCTTGACGTACTCGAACAGGGTGATGTCATCGTTGGGCCCGAGCACCTCGTCGAGGAATCGGCGCAGCGCACCGGGCTCCTGCGGGAAATCCACCAGGAAGTAGTGCTTGAGGCCGAGGTGGACGAGCGAGCGCTCTACCACCTCGCCATAGCGCGACACGTCGTTGTTGCCCCCCGAGATCAGGCAGACGACGGTGGATCCGGGCTCGATGTCGGCTTCCAACACGCCCGCGACCGACAGCGCGCCCGCCGGCTCGGCGATGATGCCCTCGTTCTGATAGAGATCCAGCATCGCGGTGCACACCGCGCCTTCGTCGACCGTGGTGATCGACACCATGTCACCGGCGGCGGCCAGGGCGGCGTAGGTCAGCCTTCCGGCCCGGTTCACCGCGGCGCCGTCCACGAACTGGTCCACATGGTCCAGCGTCACCGGCTCACCCGCGGCCAGCGCGGCCATCATCGCGGCGGCGCCGGCCGGCTCGATACCCAGCACCGCGGTGCTGGTGGTCCGCTCTGCCAGGTAGGTGGTGATGCCGGCGATGCAGCCGCCGCCGCCCACCGGGACCACCACCAGGTCGGGCTCCCCACCAAGCTGGTCGAGTTGCGCAAGCAATTCGACGGCAATGGTGCCCTGGCCGGCGATGGTGCGCAGGTCGTCAAATGGCGGCACCAGCGTGGCGCCGGTGCGCTCGACATCATCGAGCGCAGCCTCGGCGGCCAGATCGTAGGTCGACCTGCCCACAATCAGCTCGATGAACTCTCCGCCGTGGTAGCGGATCCGGTCGCGCTTTTGCTTGGGCGTTTTGGCGGGCACGTAGACGCGACCGTGCACACCCAGCGACCGGCACGCGTACGCGAAGCCCTGCGCGTGGTTACCCGCCGAGGCGCACACCACGCCGGCGGCCCGCTCCTCGTCGGTCAGCTGCACCAACAGGTTGTAGGCACCGCGCAACTTGTACGAGCGCACCGTCTGCAGGTCTTCGCGTTTGAGAAAGACCTGCGCACCGGTGATCGCCGACAACCGATCGCTGATTTGCAGTGGGGTCGGCGTGACCACGGGGGCGATCCGCTTCGCCGCACCGTCAATGTCAGCCGCCGACAGCGGGGGGCTGTTCGGGCGCTGGCTCGGTTCGGCGGACACCGGTTAATGGTGCCATGCCACCCAACGGGCAATTCAGCTCACCGGGGTCAGCACGAACACCGGAATCTGGCGATCGGTCTTTTTCTGATACTCGGCGTAGGAGGGAAAGGCCTTGACGGCGCGCTCCCACCAAATCACCTTCTCGTCGCCGGACAGCTCGCGGGCGTCGTAGTCACCGGTGACCGGACCGTCCTGCAGTTCGACCCGCGGGTTCTTCGCGACGTTGTAATACCAGACCGGGTTCTTCGGTGCGCCGCCAAGTGAGGCGACGATCGCGTACTCGCCGTTGTGCTCGACTCGCATCAGCGGTGTCTTGCGAAGTTTGCCGGTCTTGGTGCCGACCGTGGTCAGCAGGACGACGGGCATGCCGTTCAACTCCGTGCCGTCGGTTCCGCCGGATTCCATGTACTTGTCGGCTTGCTCGCGGGACCAATCCGAGGGGCTGGGTGCATATTCACCTGAAAGGGGCATGAGGCCTACTTTAGGCGTATTCCCGGCCCCCAGTCGTCCGGCCCGCATGGCCCGGATCCGCCGCCGCCAGCAACGATTAGTTCGCCCACATCCCGTTTTTCGCATACCCGGAAAGATGAATGCGGGGTAGTCTCAACCCTATGACTGGCCCCACGCACACATCGAATGTGCTGGTCGCGGGCGTTCCCTGGCCGCGCCACAAGCTGTTCGCCGTGATCGCGGGTTTCGTCACGCTGCTGCTGGTGGGCATGGTGACCACCAGCGCGGCACCGGCTGTCCTCAGTGGCGCCGGTGTTGCCGTCGCCGTCGGGCTTGCGCTCCGGGCGCTGACGCAACCCCAGGGCTAATTCGGATTTTGTCGCAATGGGCCTGAGCGCGAACTCACCTAGTTAGCGCGCTGTCGAATCAGTGCATTCTGGCGAGTTCTGCGATCACATTGACCCGTCGAGTGGCCGTTGCGATCTCGTCGGCGAACTGCCGTCGTCGTTGGGCAATGTCCGGGTAATCAAAACCGTCGACCAGCTCACGATGCCGAGCCAACCGCAACGCGGTCTTGAACAGCTCCATCGACCTCGACTCGGCACTGGCGATTCTGCGTTGCAGCTCCCACTGCTTGCCCACCTCAAGACACTCGGTGAGGAAAGCACCCTCGTCGAACGACTCGTCCTCATGTGCGGCGAGCCGGTCCGCGACGATGTGGTACGCGTCCAGGAACGGACGCAACACCAGATGAGCCAGCAGCACATCGGCCGATTCCAAGAGTCGGCGTACCTGTGCGGCGGTGGCGGACTTGGTGGGGTCCTCCACTGGCCCGATCAGACGTATCTCATCGGCGAGGTCCTTCTCGAACTGCGCACGGGCGGAGAACAAAAACTCAAACTTCAGCAACTCGCGAAGGCTTAGCGCCTCGTCGCGCACGGTCGCCGGTAAAACCGCGCCATCGTCGGAAGTTTCTGCGTTTTCAGCCGCGGCCAGCAACGCCATCTCGGCGATGGCGCGATCAACCAGGATGTGGATCGCGGTGTTGCGGTAGAAAGCCGCAACCAGATGCTGGTGCTCGCCGACACCCCAGACCGCTTCGGTGCCGGCGTCATAGACGCTCACCACGCCGGAGGCGACCAGCTGGTGCAGCGTCCAGCGGATCGTCGAGCGATTGGTGAGATCGGCAGCACCGGCCACGGTCCAGTTTCGGGCCGCGATGTAACTCGCCAACGGTTGCACGGTGGCTAGCACCTCACTGATGGACATCGAGCGGTCCGCGCCCAGCAGCGCGAGGCTGACCACCGCGGTCGGGGTGACGGGTGTGGCACGGTTGATCCGGTGTTCCACGTCCAGTGCGATGCGCTCGATTTCGGTCCCGGTGCCCGATTGGTCGGCGCGCAGTTCCAGGAGGCGCTTGCGCAGCGGCAGCGGTTCGCCGAAGTCGAGGTAGGCGCGGCCGAGCCGCTGGCCTTGCTGGCGCGCCAGCCGGATCATGAACCGGAGGTCTTCGGGCCGTTTGACCCCGCCGTAGGCCTCGGTGGTCATGGCTTCCACCTCGTGCAGCTGGTCGTACACGATAGAGACCGGCACCAAATACACTTCGGGACCATCGATCTCGTCGACGGCGTCGGTGATGTAGCGCAGGATCCCGAACACCGGTGGTCGCAGCTTGCCGGTCCTGGTCCTGCCTCCTTCGATCGACCAGGTGAGGTTGGCGTGGTTTTGCACCAGCTGCGCGGTATAGGCGCGCAGCGCCAAGCGGTAGACGGGAATGTCTTTCGTCTGACGTCGGATGAAGATCGTCCCGGTGCGCTTGGCCCAGGTGCCCAACGGGAAGAAGTTCATGTTCGACCCGCCGAAGGTCAGCGCCGGCTTCAGTCGGTTGGCCTGTATCACCTCGGGCAGCAACATGCCATCCAAGTAGGAGCGATGGGAAAAGGCGAACGCCAACGCCGCCTTGCGATCCAGCGTGCGCAGGTGCGCGATCTGGTCCTCGTCGACCAGCACGTCATAGGCCCGCATGAACCAGCGACTGAAGCCACCCCACGCGTGCACCGCCCTCTCGTCCAGCGAGGGCGCCATCTCGCGCAGGTAGCCCGCGGCCTCGGCCCGCACGCTGTCCGGGTCGCGCCCGAGCTCCTTCGCCAGCCTGGCCAGCCGCTCGTCATACCACGGCGCTCCCAACAGTTGGACAACCTCGGCCGGGTCGGTCGACAACGGCGTCACCGATTCGCCAACAATTCCACTGCGCTGCAGCATCTTTCGCACCCCTGCGCGGCCGAGCTCACGCGCGGTCGATGCCGGTCCCCCGCTCACGCCGGTTGCACCGTTTCAGCGGCGGCGGGCTCGTGGACCTCCGGATGCAGATCACGCGCGTAGAGGTCTTCGATCTCGGCCGAGTACTTCGCGAAGATGGGCTTGCGCTTGAGCTTCATCGTCAGCGTTATCTCGTCACCACCC
>DATMMZ010000313.1:0-5897 GCA_035569455.1 Mycobacterium sp.
CACGATCATCGGGTAGCGCTCGGCCAGGTCGTTGATGATCGACGCCTGCACCTTCTTGTGCATCTGCTTGTTCACGAACGCATAGCCCAGCGGCAGCAGCTCGTTGAACATCACCCGGCCCAGTGTGGTCTCGGCCATCCATGCATCGCCCGGCTGCCAGCCGTTGCGGCCGAACAGCTCGGTCTCGATGTCGGCGGGCGGACGCAGCTGGCTCAGCCGCACCTTGACCTTGGACCGTACCGAGAGCACACCGCGGTCGGCCGCCATGATCGCCTCGGCCGGCGAGGAGTACACACCCGTCTCCGGAGTGTCCTTACCGGCCGGCCGGTATTCGCCGGTGTCACCCGGGATCTCGGTGGTCAGGTAGTACAGCCCGGTCACCATGTCCAGTCGCGGCATGGCCAGTGGGCGGCCGGAAGCGGGCGACAGGATGTTGTTGGACGACAGCATCAGGATGCGGGCCTCGGCCTGTGCCTCGGCACTCAGCGGCAGGTGCACCGCCATCTGGTCACCGTCGAAGTCGGCGTTGAACGCCTCACACACCAACGGGTGCAGCTGAATGGCCTTGCCTTCCACCAGCATCGGCTCGAAAGCCTGGATGCCGAGCCGGTGCAGGGTGGGCGCGCGGTTCAGCAGAACCGGGTGCTCGGCGATGACCTCTTCGAGCACATCCCACACCTGGGGACGCTGGCGCTCGACCATTCGCTTGGCGCTCTTGATGTTTTGCGCGTGGTTGAGATCCACCAGCCGCTTCATCACGAACGGCTTGAACAGCTCCAGCGCCATCAGCTTGGGCAGACCGCACTGGTGCAGCTTGAGCTGCGGGCCGACCACGATCACCGAACGGCCCGAGTAGTCGACGCGCTTACCGAGCAGGTTCTGACGGAACCGGCCCTGCTTACCCTTGAGCAGGTCCGACAGCGACTTGAGCGGACGGTTGCCCGGCCCCGTAACAGGCCTGCCCCGCCGTCCATTATCGAACAGCGCGTCCACGGACTCCTGCAACATCCGCTTCTCGTTGTTGACGATGATCTCGGGCGCGCCGAGGTCGATCAGCCTCTTGAGGCGGTTGTTGCGGTTGATGACGCGCCGGTACAGGTCGTTGAGGTCGCTGGTGGCGAACCGGCCACCGTCGAGCTGCACCATCGGGCGCAGCTCCGGCGGGATCACCGGGACGGCGTCCAGCACCATGCCCATCGGCGAGTTACCCGACTGCTGGAAGGCCGCGACCACCTTGAGCCGCTTCAGCGCACGAAGCTTCTTCTGCCCCTTGCCGTTTCGGATCACGTCACGCAGGTTGTCGGCCTCGGCGTCGATGTCGAAGCTCTCGATCAGCTTCTGAATCGACTCCGCGCCCATGGCGCCGGTGAAGTACTCCCCGTAACGGTCGACGAGCTCGCGGTACAGCACCTCGTCGACGATCAGCTGCTTGGGAGCCAGCTTGGTGAAGGTGCTCCAGATGTCCTCTAGCCGATCCAGTTCACGCTGGGCGCGGTCACGCATCTGGCGCATTTCCCGCTCACCGCCGTCACGAACCTTGCGCCTGGCATCGGCCTTCGCCCCTTCGGACTCCAGCTCGGCCAGGTCGGCCTCCAGCTTCTGCGCACGGGCTTCGAGTTCGGCGTCGCGCTGATCCTCAACGCCCTTGCGCTCCACCACCATTTCGGCCTCGAGCGTCGACAGCTCGTTGTGCCGCATCTCGTCGTCGACCGAGGTGATCACGTACGCGGCGAAGTAGATGATCTTCTCGAGGTCCTTCGGAGCCAGGTCAAGCAGGTAGCCCAGCCGGCTCGGCACACCCTTGAAGTACCAGATGTGGGTGACCGGTGCGGCCAGCTCAATGTGGCCCATCCGCTCACGACGCACCTTGGCGCGAGTCACCTCGACGCCACAGCGCTCACAGATGATGCCCTTGAAGCGCACCCGCTTGTACTTGCCGCAGTAGCACTCCCAGTCGCGAGTCGGTCCGAAGATCTTCTCGCAGAACAGGCCGTCCTTCTCCGGTTTCAGCGTGCGGTAGTTGATCGTCTCCGGCTTTTTGACCTCGCCGTAAGACCATTGCCTGATGTCCTCCGCGGTGGCCAGGCCAATGCGAAGTTCATCGAAGAAGTTGACGTCGAGCACGTAACTCCCTTTCCCCTTGCGGGTTTAGTACCTATCAAAAAACACAGGTTTAAGCCAAGTCCTCAACGGACGCGGATTCGTTGCGGGACAAGTTGATTCCCAGGTTTGCCGCGGCCCGCTCGAGGTCTTCGTCCTCGCCTTCGCGCAACTCGATGGCCGCACCGTCGGACGAGAGCACCTCGACGTTGAGACACAGCGATTGCAGCTCCTTGAGCAGCACCTTGAACGACTCGGGGATACCCGGCTCCGGGATGTTCTCGCCCTTGACGATCGCCTCGTACACCTTGACCCGGCCGACGGTGTCGTCGGACTTGATGGTCAACAGCTCCTGCAGCGTGTACGCGGCACCGTAGGCCTGCATGGCCCAGCACTCCATCTCACCGAACCGCTGGCCACCGAACTGTGCCTTACCACCCAGCGGCTGCTGGGTGATCATCGAGTACGGGCCGGTGGAGCGGGCGTGGATCTTGTCGTCCACCAGGTGGTGCAGCTTCATGATGTACATGTAGCCAACCGTCACCGGATACGGGAACGGCTCACCGCTGCGGCCGTCGAACAGGATCGCCTTGCCATCGCCATCCACCAGCACCTCGCCGTCGCGGTTGGGCAGCGTGGCGGACAGCAGGCCCTGCAGCTCCTCCTCCTTGGCGCCGTCGAACACCGGAGTCGACACGATCTGGTTCGGCTCGGCGTTCAGCAACTCCTGGGGCAGGTTGGCCGCCCATTCGGGCGAACCCTCGATATTCCACCCCGACTTGGCAACCCAGCCAAGGTGGGTCTCCAGGATCTGGCCGATGTTCATCCGTCGTGGCACACCGTGGGTGTTGAGGATGATGTCGACCGGGGTCCCGTCCGGAAGGAACGGCATGTCCTCGGCGGCCAGGATCTTGCCGATCACGCCCTTGTTGCCGTGGCGGCCGGCGAGCTTGTCGCCGTCGGAGATCTTTCGCTTCTGGGCCACGTAGACGCGAACCAGCTCGTTGACGCCGGCCGGCAGTTCGTCGTCGTCCTCGCGGGAGAACACCCGAATGCCGATCACCTTGCCGGATTCACCGTGCGGCACCTTGAGCGAAGTGTCGCGGACCTCGCGGGCCTTCTCGCCGAAGATCGCACGCAGCAGCCGTTCCTCCGGGGTCAGCTCGGTTTCACCCTTCGGGGTGACCTTGCCGACCAGGATGTCGCCGTCACGAACCTCGGCGCCGATGCGCACGATGCCGCGTTCGTCCAGGTCCGCCAGCACCTCGTCGGAGACGTTCGGGATGTCCCGGGTGATCTCCTCGGCGCCCAGCTTGGTGTCGCGGGCGTCGATCTCGTGCTCCTCGATGTGGATCGAGGTGAGGATGTCCTCTTCGACCAGGCGGTTGGAGAGGATGATCGCGTCCTCGTAGTTGTGGCCCTCCCACGGCATGACCGCGACCAGCAGGTTCTTGCCGAGCGCCATCTCGCCGTTGTCGGTGCAGGGACCGTCGGCGATCACCTGCCCGGCTTCGACTCGGTCCCCGGCGTCCACGATGGGGCACTGGTTGGCACAGGTGCCGTGGTTGGAGCGCGCGAACTTGCGCATCCGGTATGTCCGCCGGGTGCCGTTGTCGTGCATCACCGTGATGTAGTCGGCGGACACCTCCTCGATGACGCCGCTCTCCTCGGCGACGACGACGTCGCCGGCGTCGATCGCCGCACGCAGCTCCATGCCGGTGCCCACCAGCGGCGCCTCACTGCGCACCAGCGGAACCGCCTGGCGCTGCATGTTGGCGCCCATCAGGGCACGGTTGGCGTCGTCGTGCTCGAGGAACGGGATCATGGCCGTGGCCACCGACACCATCTGGCGCGGCGAGACGTCCATGTAGTCCACCTCGGACGAGGGCACGTACTCCACCTCGCCCGCCTTGCGGCGGACCAGGACGCGAGACTCGATGAACCGGCCTTTGTCGTCGATCGGCGAGTTGGCCTGCGCGACGACGTGGCGGTCCTCCTCGTCGGCGGTCAGGTACTCGATCTCATCAGAGACCACACCGTCGACCACCTTGCGGTACGGCGTCTCGATGAACCCGAACGGGTTGACCCGCGCGTACACCGACAGCGAGCCGATCAGCCCGATGTTCGGACCCTCCGGGGTCTCGATCGGGCACATCCGGCCGTAGTGCGACGGGTGCACGTCGCGGACCTCCAGCCCGGCGCGCTCACGCGACAGGCCGCCGGGCCCCAGCGCCGACAGCCGGCGCTTGTGGGTCAGCCCCGACAGCGGGTTGTTCTGGTCCATGAACTGGGAGAGCTGGCTGGTGCCGAAGAACTCCTTGATCGCGGCGACGACCGGCCGGATGTTGATCAACGTCTGCGGCGTGATCGCCTCGACGTCCTGAGTGGTCATCCGCTCCCGGACAACCCGCTCCATCCTGGACATGCCGACCCGGATCTGGTTCTGGATCAATTCACCGACGGTGCGCAACCGGCGGTTGCCGAAGTGGTCGATATCGTCGGTTTCCACGGGTACCTCGACGCCGCCCGGGACGGTCATCGTGGTCTGACCCTCGTGCAGCCGGACCAGGTACTCAATGGTGGCGACGACGTCCTCTTCGGTCAGCGTCGACGACGTGATCGGCTCACCGGCGTGCAGCCCCAGCTTCTTGTTGACCTTGTAACGACCCACGCGGGCCAGGTCGTAGCGCTTCTCCTTGAAGAACAGGTTCTCCAGCAGCGTCTGAGCGGACTCCTTTGTCGGCGGCTCGCCCGGGCGCAGCTTGCGGTAGATGTCCAGCAGCGCCTCATCGGTGCCGGCGGTGTTGTCCTTCTCCAGGGTCGACATCATGATCTCGGAGAAACCGAAGCGCTCGTGGATCCGCTCGCTGGTCCAGCCGAGAGCCTTGAGCAGCACGGTGACGGGCTGGCGGCGCTTGCGGTCGATGCGCACACCCACGGTGTCGCGCTTGTCGACATCGAACTCCAGCCAGGCACCGCGGCTCGGGATCACCTTGACGCTGTGCAGCAGCTTCTCGGTGGACTTGTCGATGCTCTCGTCGAAATACACACCGGGGGAGCGCACCAGCTGGCTGACGACCACACGCTCGGTCCCGTTGATGATGAAGGTGCCCTTCTCGGTCATCATCGGGAAGTCACCCATGAACACCGTCTGGCTCTTGATCTCACCGGTGTTGTTGTTGATGAACTCGGCCGTGACGAACAGCGGGGCCGCGTACGTCATGTCCTTGTCTTTGCACTCGTCGACGGGTGCCTTGACTTCGTCGAAACGGGGATCAGAGAAAGACAGCGACATCGAGCCGGAGAAGTCCTCGATTGGCGACAGCTCGTAGAGCACCTCTTCGAGTCCACCCACCGGGCTGACGTCTCCGCGCGCGGCGGCGGACTCGCGCCAACGCGGCGAGCCGATCAACCACTCGAACGAGTCGGTCTGCACGTCGAGCAGCCCCGGAACCTCGAGGGGTTCGCGGAGCTTGGCGAAAGAGATTCGGTTGGGCGCTCCGGGCACGGAGCTGTTAGAGGAACTTCCGCTGCTAGAGGAACTTTGTGGGCGATCCGTCTTGCTCTGGCGAAGATCTGCCAAGATGCATCCTTCCAGCACCTCGTGCGACTCACGAGAACCGGCGGCCACCGGGCCTGTTCGCCGCTAAATTGTGTCGGTTCGGCCGGCGAACGATCTGTCCGGGTCTCACGCGCACAACTAAACAACTGAGCCGAAAAGTGGGCTCAGGCTAGGACCACGATGTCAGGTGGCGGGTGAGGTGGGCAGGAAGTAGCCAGCGCAACGTCCAACAATA
>DATMMZ010000314.1:0-62918 GCA_035569455.1 Mycobacterium sp.
ATCACCGGACGCGTAGGCCGCCGGGGCACCCAGACGACCCAGATAGTTAAACCCGATCGGCGGATCGGACCCGGCCAGGTCAACCTCAGGGTTCAAATAGCGCAGCAGACCGTAGGTCAGGCCGTCGGGGAGGGCCCGAAGCTGTTCTTTGGCGTCTTTGATCACCGCCCCCAGCGCCGCCTCACCGGCCGCCACCTGCGCCCAGGACAGCCCACCCACCGCGAGCGACACCGGGTATTTGGTGGTAAACCACCCCACCGTGCGCGACAGGTCAACATCAGCGGCGAGTTCCTCCTGGCGGCCGTGGCCCTCGACGTCGATGCCGATCGGCGCGCTTCCGGTGCCCAAGAACCCTAAAAACTCAGTCCAGGCCAGCCCGAAGGCGATCAGCAGGATGTCGTGCACCCCGGCATGAAACGCGGCGGGCACCTCACCGAGCAGCATGCGGGTGGTCTCGGTATCCAGCGACACCGACAACTGCCCGGCGGTCCGATAGGTATCCACCTCGGGGCGCACCGCCGGCAGCGCGGCAGCGGTCGCCGCCCGCCGCCAGGCGTCCGCCTGGTCCACGACATCCGGGCGACTCGCATGCTCAGCCAGCAGCGACGCCCACCGGGCAAACGACGTGCCGGCCGCCGGCAACACCACCGACTGCCCGACGCGATGCTGGGCCCAAGCGATGTTGAGGTCCTCCAACACAATCCGCCACGACACCGCATCAACGGCCAGGTGGTGAATGATCAACACCAACTGGCCGGCGGAAGCCGCCCACAGCGCGCTCACCATCACCCCGGCCGCCGGGTTCAATCGTGACCGCGCCGCCACCAGCGCCTCATCGGATAGCACGTCCACCGATTGCAGGCACCCACCGGCGTCGACCGACCCCGGCTCCGGCACGGTCAATGACCAACCCTCGGCGCCGTCATCGGCACCGTCTTCGTCGATGCGAAGTCGCAGCATGGCATGCCGATCCAGCACGGCCTGCAAAACCACCAGCACGTCGGTCTCGGTCACTCCCGCGGGAGCTTGCAGCAGCACCGTCTGGTTGAACTGATCCACCGGGCCATCTACACCCTGCAGCCACCGCATGATCGGGGTGGCCACCACCTGCCCGATGCCTTCATCGATCGGGCCACCCGCACCGCTGGCCACCCCGGTCAGCCTGGCCAGCCGGGCCACGGTCTGCTCGACGAAAACATCGCGCGGCCGACACACCAGGCCGGCTGCCCGGGCGCGGGCCACCACCTGCATCGACAAGATGCTGTCCCCGCCCAAGTCGAAGAATGAGTCGTCGACCCCGACCCGCTCCAGCCCCAGTACTTGGGCATAGATGCCGGCCAGGATTTCTTCGCCGGCTGTGGCCGGCGCGCGGTACCGATCACCATCGCGATAGTCGGGAGCGGGCAGGGCGCGGGTGTCGAGTTTGCCGTTGACCGTCAGCGGCAGCATGTCCAGCCCCACCACCGCGACGGGCACCATGTGGGCCGGCAGCCGCTCGCCCAGCGCGGCACGCACCCCGGCGGGGTCGGCGGTGCCGGTGACATAGCCCACCAGACGTTTGTCGCCGGGACGGTCTTCGCGGGCGATCGCCACCGCCTGCTCCACGCCGTCGAGCGCGCTCAATGCCGCCTGTACTTCGCCGAGCTCGATGCGATACCCGCGGATCTTGACCTGCTCATCGGCGCGCCCCAGATACCGCAGCTGCCCATCAGCGCCCCAACACACCAGATCGCCGGTGCGATACATGCGCATTCCGGGCGTTCCGGCGGTGCCGAACGGGCAGGCCACAAACCGTGAGGCGGTCAACCCGGTCCGGCCGACATATCCGACGCCCACCCCGGCACCGGCCACATACAACTCGCCGATCACACCGGCGGGCACCGGGCGTAACGACCCATCCAGCACGAACAACGCGGCCCCCGCCACCGGCGACCCGATCGGCACCACACCCGACCCCGCCGTGAGCGGCGCACTGATCGCCACACACATCGTGGTTTCGGTGGGGCCGTAGGCGTTGACCATCACCCGCCCCGCCGCCCACTGATCCACCACCTCGGCCGGGCAGGCCTCACCGACCACCACCAACGCCGCCGACTCCAACCCGTGCGGGGAAAGTGCGGCCAGCGCCGAGGGGGTTTGGGTCAGCACGCTGACCTGTTCGGTCACCATTAAGGCGTGGAAGTCCTCGAGTGAGCCCGCCGCATCCTCGGGCACAACGACCACCCGACCCCCCCGCAACAGGGCGCCGAAGATCTCCCACACCGAGACGTCGAAGGCCAACGAATGACACAGCGGCCACACCCCCGGGCGCGGCAGGCCGGCATCCAACGACTCCAACAGCAGGGTCACGCTGTGATGGGTGATCGCCACGCCTTTGGGGACTCCGGTGGTGCCCGAGGTGTAGATGAGGTAGGCGAAGTCATCTGCCGCGGGTGCCGGTAATACGGTGGTGGATTGGGTGTCTGGCGCTGGATCGTTGATATCGATGACCGGCAGGTCATGCCCGTCCAGCCGCGACCGCAAGTCCGCCGCGGTGATCGCGGCCACCGGCGCGGCATCCTCGAGCACGAACCGGATGCGGGCCGACGGCACCGCCGAGTCGATCGGCAGATACGCCGCCCCGGTCTTTAGCACCGCCAGCATCGCGACGATGGCGTCCGCGGACCGGGTAAACAGCAGCGCAACACATTTGCCGGGGCCCGCGCCCTCGGTGGCTAGCAAGTGAGCTAATCGGTTCGCGGCCTCATCGAGTTCGCGGTACGTCATGGAGCGGCCGTCGGACCTGATCGCCACCGCCTCGGGGGCGCGGGCGACTTGCGCGTCGAACAATGCTGGAATTGACACCCCCGCCGCGGGCTGTGTCAACGCCGCGCGGTTGCCGATCGCATCGAGCCGGGCGTGCTCATTCTCATCGAGCACATCGATCGCCGACAGCCGCCGGGTGGGGTCGGCGGTCATGGCGTCCACCACCCGCTGTAACCGCTGGATCAGCGCTTCGATGCTGGCGGTGTCGAACACGTCGGCGCGAAATTCCACCGCCCCGCCGATCCCGGCGGGCTCACCGGTCTGGGTCCAGCGTTCCCCAAGGGAAAATGTCAGGTCCATGCGCGCGGTGTGGGTGTCCACCGGCAGCTGGGTGACCTGCAGATCACCCAAACTCAGCCTGGCGACGGGCTCGCTGGTGTGCCCGGGGAGGTTCTGCCAGGCCAACGCCACCTGCACCAGCGGGTGATGGGTCAGGGATCGGGTCGGGTTGAGCCGCTCGACGAGCACCTCAAAGGGCACGTCTTGGTGCTCGTAGGCGGCCAGGCTGCGCCCCCGCACCTGGGCCAGCAGCTCGGCGACACTGGGATCTCCGGCCAAATCGACCCGCAGCACCAAGGTGTTGATGAAAAACCCGACCAGCTCATTCAGCGCCGGGTCACGGCGCCCGGCTATCGGGAACCCGACGGCCACATCAGAACTCGCGCTGAGCTTGGCGAGCAGCACCGCCAGTGCGGCCTGCATCACCATGAAACTGGTCGCGTTGTGCTCGCGGGCCACCCGGGCAATCTGGTGCTGCAGCTCGACGGGCCAATCCACCGCCACGGTGGCGCCGCGGTAATCCGCAATCAGTGGGTAGGGGCGATCGGTGGGCAGCGCCAGCCGCTCGGGCATCCCGGCCAGCGCATCCTCCCAAAACCCCAGCTGCGCGGCGATACGGCTGTCGCCATCGGCCAAATCACCGAACTGGGCACGCTGCCACAGCGTGTAATCGGCATACTGGACGGCTAATTCAGCCCAGCCCGGGACTTGCCCCGCGCACCGGCTGGCATAGGCCACCCCCAGATCAGCCACCAGCGGGGTGATCGACCAGCCGTCCGCGGCGATATGGTGCACCACGGCCACCAGTACGTGTTCGTCGTCGGCGAGGCGGAAAAGCCGTGCCCGCAACGGGATCTCGGTGGACAGGGCGAACGCGTGCCGCGCCGCGGCGTCGATGGACTCCTGCAGCCGGCTCGCCGGCCAGCCGATGGCATCAACGACGTCCCAGCCGAATTCGGCGCGGCCAGGAGCCATCACCACCTGTCGTGGGATGCCATCGGGAGCGGCAACCAGGGTGCGCAGGCTTTCATGGCGATCCACCACATCGGCCAGCGCCGCACCCAAGGCATCGACATCCAGTGCCCCACTGATGCGGAGCGCGGCCGTCATGTTGTAGACCGGTGAGGGGCCCTGCAACTGGTCCAGGAACCACAACCGGGATTGGGCAAACGACAGCGGAATCACCGCGGGCCGCGGGCCAACCACCAACGGTTCCAGCCGACCCTCATCCCCATCGATTCGCGGCGCCAGCTGAGCCACCGTGGGCGCGTCGAACAAGGTGCGCACCGCAATACCGGCTTCCAACGATTTGTTGATCGCGGCGACCAGGCGCATTGCGGACAGCGAATCCCCGCCCAGGTCGAAGAATGAGTCGTCGACCCCGACTCGGTCGAGCCCGAGGACGTGGGCGTAGATGCCGGCGAGGAGTTCCTCGATTGGGCTGCCCGGGCCGCGATAACGATCGGTGTCGTGATAGTCGGGTGCGGGTAGGGCGCGGGTGTCGAGTTTGCCGTTGACCGTCAACGGCACCGCGTCAATCACCATTACCGCGGCCGGCACCATGTAGGTCGGGAGCCGCTCAGCCAGCGTGGCACGAATCTGGCCCGGGTCGGCGGTGCCGGTGATATAGCCGATCAGGTGTTTGTCGCCGGGACGGTCCTCCCGCGCGATCACCACCGCCTGCTTGACCCCGTCCAGACCGGCCAGGGCTGCCTGGACTTCACCGAGCTCGATGCGATACCCGCGGATCTTGACCTGTTCATCGGCGCGGCCCAGGTATTGCAGGTGCCCGTCGGCGTCCCACCGCACCAGATCCCCGGTGCGATACATCCGGGTACCTGGCTCCCCGAACGGACACGCCACAAACCGCGACGACGTCAACCCGGCCCTGCGCACATATCCGACGCCCACACCACCGCCGGCTACATACAACTCACCGACCGCCCCGGCCGGCACTGGGCGCAACCATCCGTCCAGCACGAACAACGCCGCGCCGGCCACCGGCGCACCGATCGGCACTGGCCCTGTCCCGGCCGACCCCGCCTGCAGCGGCGCACTGATCGCTGCATACACGGTGGCCTCGGTGGGGCCGTAGGCGTTGATCATCACCCGCCCGGCCGCCCAGCGATCCACCAGCTCAGGCGGGCAGGCCTCACCGGCCACCACCAACGCCGTCGACTCCAGACCCTGCGGCGACAGCATCCCCACCGCGGACGGGGTTTGGCTTAACACGCTGACGTGTTCAGCAACCAGCAAGGCGTGGAAGTCCTCAGGTGATCCGGCCACCACTTCGGGCACCACCACCAGCCGTCCACCGTGCAGCAGCGCACCGAAGATCTCCCACACCGAGACGTCGAAGCTATATGAGTGCCACTGCGTCCACACCTGCCCCGGTCCCGATGGCAGGCGGGCGTCCAGTGAGTCGAACAGCCGAGGCACGTTGTGGTGGGGAATGGCCACCCCTTTGGGGACACCGGTAGTGCCCGAGGTGTAGATGAGGTAGGCGATGTCCTCGGGGGCCGGAGCCGGCAGTGCGGCGCTGGGTTGGCTGTCAATACCGGGGGCCTCGACATCACCGACATCGATGATCCTCAGGTCGCACCCATCCAGCCGCGACCGCAGTTCGCTTGTGGTAACAGCGGCGATCGGCGCGGCATCGGACACCATGAACCCGATGCGCGACACCGGTAGCGCCGGGTCGATCGGCAGATATGCCGCCCCGGTTTTCAACACCGCCAAAATCGCCACGATCGCCTCGGCCGACCGGGAAAACAGCAGCGCCACACACTCGCCCGGGCGCGCCCCTTGGCCGGCCAGCAGGTGTGCCAACCGGTTCGCGGCGTCCTCAAGCTCGCGGTAGGTCGTGGAGCGGCCGTTGCAGCTGACCGCCAGCGCCTCGGGTGTGCGCGCAACCTGTTCGGCGAACAACGCCGGGATCGACGCCCTGGTTGCCGGGCGGGCCAAAACCGCCCGGTTGCCCCACCCATCCAGTTGGGCGTGCTCGTCGGCATCGAGCACATCCATCGACGACAGCCGCCGTGTCGGATCGGCGGCCATCGCCACCAACACCCGCCGGAACCGCGCGATCAAAGGCTCGATGCGTACCGCGTCGAACACGTCGGTGTCGAATTCGACGCGAAGGCCTAGCTCGCTGCTGGGCAGCACTTGCATCGCGAGCGGGTAGTGGTTGTATTCGCGGTTGCTGAACTCGGCGATGTTCAACCCGTCGACATCCGCCAACGCGGCGGTGTCGAGCGGGTAGTTCTCGAACACGAACAAGGTGTCGAACAACTTGTCTTGGCCGGTGACATGGTGGATCTCGTTGAGCGCCAGGTGTTGATGCTCGAGTGTGTGATTGTGGGCGCGTTGCAGTTGCTCGAGCAGGTCGGCGGTGGTGGTGGCCGCGGTGAAGCGCGCGCGCACCGGCACCGTGTTGATCAGCAGGCCCACCATCGAGTCCGCGCCGAGGACTTCGGCTGGCCGCCCCGAGACCGCGACGCCGAAGGCGACATCATGCTGGCCGGTCAGCGAGACAAGCAGCTGCGCCCAGGCGCCCTGCAGCACGGTGTTGACGGTGGTGTGGTGCGAGCGGGCCAGCTCGTTAAGCGCCCGCGTGGTCTGCTCCGACACCCGAAACGATGCAACGTCTCGTCGCCCGAGCCTCACCCGCCCCGGCGGGCCGACCAAGGTGGGGGTGTCAAAACCGGTCAGCACCTCGCGCCACGCGGCGTGGGCGGCAGCAATGTCTCGATCGGCCAGCCAGGTGACAAACCTGCGGTACGGCGCGGCCGCCGGCAGCCGCCGCCCCTGATAACTGGCCAAGATTTCCTGCACCAGGATCGGCAGCGACCAACCATCCACCACGGTGTGGTGAACGGTCAGGACAATACGGTGCCGGTCTGTTGCGGTGCGGATCAAAGCCACCCGAAAAACCGGTTGGTCGGCAAACTCGCAGACCGCGGCGCGTTCGGCAGCGCACACCCGCTGAATCTGCTCATCGGGGTCACCGGCGTCCAATTCGACATACCGCCACCCCGCCACGGGATCAGCGGGAATGATCTGCACCGGCTCGTCGAACTGTTCGCAGAATCGAGCGGAGAGGTTGGGATGCCGGTTGACCACGGCGCGCACCGCATCGCCCAGCCGGTGCTGATCGAGGGCACCGGTCACACTGATATCCAGCTGCACCGCATATAGATCGTCGTCGGGGCCCTGCGCGGTTCTGGTGTGGAAGAGCAGTCCCTGCTGCAGGGGGGTCAGCGGCAACACGTCAGCGATCCGGTATTGCCGCTGCAGCTCGTCGATCTGCTGCTGCCTCAGCCGGGCAGGCGCGATATCCGATGGGGTCAACCCGCCCCCGCCGCCTCGCACATGCGCGCAGATGCCGGTCAGGGCCTCAAACCACAACCCGCTCAAACGGCTGACCTGGGCGCGATCCAGTGCCGAGGGCGCCCACGTCCAGTCGGCCTGCAGATGCGGGCCGGTGTCGGTGTCGGCGGTGCCGGCGTTGAGTGCCACGGTGTGGGTCAGCGGCATGGGTATCGCCGCGGCCGCGGCGGTGGCCGACAAGCCGCCTTGGCCGAGTCGCCACAGATCATCGGATGCCTCGGTGGCCGCGCCGCCGAGCCGTCCCAGGTAGTTAAACGCGATTGGCGGATCGGACCCGGCCAGGTCAACCTCAGGGTTCAGATAGCGCAGCAGACCGTAGGTCAGGCCGTCGGGGATGGCCCGAAGTTGCTCTTTGGCGTCCTTGATCACCGCCCCCAACGCCGCCTCACCGGCCAGCACCTGCGCCCAGGACAGCCCACCCACCGCCAACGACACCGGGTACTTAGCGGTAAACCACCCCACCGTGCGCGACAGATCAACATCGGCGCCCAGTTCCTCCTGGCGCCCGTGACCCTCCACATCGATGCCGATCGGAGCGCCGTCAGAGCCCAAAAACTGCGCCACCGCCAACCCGAACGCGATCAACAAGATCTCGTGCACCCCGGCGTGAAACACCATGGGCACCTCACCGAGCAGCATGCGGGTGGTCTCGGCATCCAGCGACACCGACAAGTGCCCGGCCGTGGCAAACGTATCCATCGCGGGTTGGACCGGCGGCAGCGCGGCAGGGGTCGCCGCCACCCGCCGCCACGCCTTCGCCTGCTCCACGACTCGCGGGTGGTGCGCGTGCTCGGCCAGCAGCGACGCCCAGCGGGCAAACGAGGTCCCCGCCGCCGGCAGGGCTAAGGGCTGTCCGATGTGATGTTGGGCCCAGGCGATGTTGAGGTCTTCGAGCAAGATCCGCCAGGACACCCCGTCGACGGCCAGGTGGTGAATGATCAACACCAGCTGACCCGTGGAGACCACCCACAGCGCGCTGAGCATCGCCCCGGCGGCCGGATTCAACCGCGACCGCGCCTCCACCAGCGCCGCATCGGATAACACCTCCACCGACTGCAGGCACCCGCGCGCATCCACCGACCCCGCCTCGGGCACCGTCAACGACCAGCCCCCCGCGCCGTCGTCATCGACACGCAGCCGCAGCATGGCATGCCGATCCAGCAAGGCCTGCAACGTGACCACCACATCGGCCTCGGTCACCCCCGCGGGGGCCTGCAGCACCACCGTCTGGTTGAACTGCTCAACCGCGCCATCCACGCTGCGCAGCCAACACATGATCGGGGTCGCGACCACCGGCCCGATGCCCTCATCGACCGGGCCACCCGCACCACCGGCCACCCCGACCACCCGGGCCAGCCGGGCCACACTCTGCTCGACGAAGATGTCGCGCGGGCGACACACCAGGCCCGCCGCACGGGCCCGTGAGGCCACCTGCATCGACAAAATACTGTCCCCGCCCAGCTCGAAAAACGACTCATCGACGCCGACACGTTGTATACCGAGGACTTGGGCGTAGATGCCGGCCAGGATCTCCTCTGTGGAGCTGGCCGGGGCACGGTAACGATCGGTGTCCTGGTACTCCGGTGCCGGCAGGGCGCGGGTGTCCAGTTTGCCGTTGACCGTCAACGGCAGCGCCGCCACCACCACCACCGCGGCCGGCACCATATACGCCGGCAGCCGATCGGCCAGCGCGGCGCGCAGCCCGCCCGGGTCAACCGTCCCGGTCACATAACCCACCAGCCGCTTATCGCCGGGACGGTCCTCGCGGGCGATCACCACCGCCTGCCCCACCCCATCCAGCGCACTTAACGCTGCCTGCACCTCACCCAGCTCGATGCGATACCCGCGGATCTTGACCTGCTCATCGGCGCGCCCCAGATACTGCAGCTGCCCATCCGCGCCCCAACACACCAGATCCCCGGTGCGATACATCCGCGTACCGGGCCCGCCGGACGGACACGCCACAAACCGCGACGAGGTCAACCCCGCCCGGCCCACATACCCATACCCCGCCCCGGGTCCGGCCACATACAACTCGCCCACCACATCGGCAGGCACCGGGCGCAACCACCCATCCAGCACAAAAAACCCAAGATGCGCCAACGGCACCCCGATCGGGCTGGCATTGCTGTCGACATCGCCAGCCAGGATCTCCCGGAACGAGGCGTGCACGGTCGTCTCGGTGATGCCATACATATTGATCAGGCGCGGTGATCCCGGATGGTCGTCCAGCCACTTCCCAAGACGCTGCGGTTCCAGCGCTTCGCCGCCGAACACCACCGCCTCAAGCTTGAGCTGAGATCCCAATTCGGACTGCAACGCGTCGACGGATTGCAGCGCATAAAACGCCGACGGGGTCTGACTCAAAACACTGACCTGCTCAGAGACCAGCAAGGCGTGGAAGTCTTCGGGCGAGCGGACCACCGACTCGGGCACCACCACCAGCCGCCCACCATGTAACAGGGCGCCGAAAATCTCCCAGACCGAGAAGTCGAAGGCCAAAGAATGACACTGCGTCCACGCCTGACCCGGCGATAGCTGTAAGCCGGCATCGAGCGCGTCCAGCAGCCGGACCACGTTGCGGTGGGGGATCGCCACCCCCTTAGGCACACCTGTCGTGCCCGAGGTGTAAATGAGGTAAGCGATATCATCCGGAGCCGGCACAGGCAGCGCCGTGCTCGGTTGGCTGTCGACCGCGGGGTCATCCACATCGATGACCAACAACTCATACCCATCCAGCCGATCCGCCAGCTCGGCCGTAGTGAGCGCCGCGATCGGCGCCGCATCGGCGAGCACGAACTCCATCCGCGCATCGGGCACCGCCGGATCAATCGGCACATACGCCGCCCCGGTTTTCAGCACCGCCAAAATCGCCACGATCGCCTCGACCGACCGGGACAACAGCAGCGCCACACAGTCACCCGGGCCCACACCCTGACCGGCCAACACGTACGCCAACCGATTAGCGGACTCCTCAAGCTCCCGGTACGTCACCGAGCGGCCCTCGAAGCTCACCGCCACCGCCTCCGGCGTGCGCGCCACCTGCGCAGCAAACAACCCCGGAATCGACACCGGCACACTCGCCGGCTGGGTCAACACCGCCCGATTACCCCACCCATCCAACCGTGCATGCTCAGCGGCATCCAGCAGATCCACCGACGACAACCGCCGCGTGGGATCGGCGGTCATCGCCATCAACACCCGCTCCAACCGCTCTGCTAAATCGCGGACGTCGCAATCCGAAAACAATTTCCCAGGACCGGCCGTGTTGAGAAACAGCTGGTCATCGGACCTAATGAACCACAGCTCAAGCTGATCCTCGAAGCCAGAATGGGTCACAGCCCCCGATCCTGGAGCGCCAGCGAAATCCCTTGAACGTGTAGCCGGAATGAAATTAACAACTACCCGATTCGGGGCCTCTTCGGAGGCGCGCGGTCCCGCCTTCTTCTCAATAACGTGCACGGGGAACCGCTGATGCTGCAGGGCTTCTTGCATTCGCGTGTCGACATGTTGACAAAAACCAGCAACCGCAGATTCAGGCGAAGTTTTCAACACCAGTGGTAGAACCCCGGAAATCATTCCGGGCACCGTCTGTGCCTCCGGACGCACACGCCGGGTTACCGGAAAATCGAGCACCACTTCCGAACCCTCGACGTCGCACGCGCGCACCAGCAGCGCGCACGCCGCAGTAATCACCGACGCTCGACGCACCCCCAACGCCTGCGAAAACCGGCGGATCTCGGCAACGACGAACGGGTCCAATTGAACCGGCGCGGAAGACTCACCGGGATCGCGCTCGCCCGCGGCGTGCGCCAATCGGTAGCGTGGCTGGCTTTCCGGCGGAAGGTTCCTCTTCCAATAGGCCTGATCATCAAGGTAATCGGTGGACGCTTGGTATTCTAATTCGCAATCAATCAGATCACTCAGCGACCCAAAAAAAGCAGGCGGAATCGACGCACCGGTAGCAATCGCAGAATAGATGTCTGCGATCCGGTGACAAATAAGAGCGACGCCCATTCCGTCTATCACTATGTGATGGCAGCACACGAACAAATAAAATTCGTCTACCCGTGTCTGCAACAACGCAAATTTGAACAACGGGCCACCAAGCGGCATCAGCGTGCGTTGGATCAATGCCGCTATCCGATAGGCGTCCCGTGCAGGATCCTGCGAGCCCATGAGGTCATAGCGAGCAAGCTCAACGTCCGGGCAATCAACCGCCTTTTGAAAAACCTGGCCATCCACCTCGAAAAAGGCAGCTCTAAGTGGTTCGGCTTCGCCCACCACTTGACGGACCGCCCGCTCCAGCAAACCAGGCTCTACCGCGCCCTCGATTCGCGCAAGCAAGCCCAACTGATACTTCGCACCGAAGCGACCCGTTTCCTCCGCAAGCCATATATCCAGCTGTCCGCGCGTCAGTGGAAGTGCCCGGTCTTCAAATTCCATCGGACCCTCCCACCGTCTACTTATAGCCCTCTGCCAGCCTCTCGCGCAGACTCTTCGGCCGGATGTCGGTCCAGTTTTGATCGATGTAGTCCAGACACGCGGCGCGGTCCGCTTCGCCGTAAACCACGCGCCAGCCGGTCGGAACATCGGCGAAGGCCGGCCACAAGCTGTGTTGCTCCTCGTCGTTGATCAAGACGAAAAAGCTGCCGTTGTCGTCGTCGAAGGGATTGATGCTCAACAGTCCTCCAGACCATCTAGTGGACACGAGTGGAACACGACATGAGTTCAAACCAAACCATAGTAAGAGGAGCCGAACAGCGGCGGTCCGGGGTTTCAACAAAGCTGCTGGATGTGACCTATCGCACAGCTCAGTAATTGGTGCGCGGCGCAGGGTTCCGGAGGTGGTGACTTCTGGTGCCGTGAGCTGCCGCAGATGGATTTGGGTTCGTGGCGTTTCGCTACCGGTGGTCGTCGTGCGCAGCGCGCGTTGGGCGTTTGCGCGCCACCGCCGCAGCCTCGCGCATGGCCGCTTCGGCGATACAAGTTCGCCCGTGATGCGCCGCACGGCGGCCTGGGCCTGATCGCGTCGCTGCCGGCCACACAATCCGAAGGACGAATCAACCACCTCAAGCGCCCACAACCTCGTCAAAATCAGTGTCCCGACCGCATGAAAACCCGCCACCACAACCGACCCGGCAACCTCAACCGGCCGGCACCGCCGATCACCATCATCCCGGCGACCGTTTTAACGTCCTCGTAAGTAGTTAGGATCGCCTAGTGACCGATACCCCGCCTACCGTACTGCCGCCCGGGCCTCCGCTTCCCCTGCTGGCGCAGTCCGTATTGATGTTGCGCTACGGGTTACGCTTTCTGACCGCATGCCAACGCCGCTACGGCAACGTGTTCACGCTGCGTGAACCGCTGAAGGGCAAGGTGGTGTACCTCGCCGATCCCGCCGACATCAAGACGGTGTTCGCCGGCGACCCGCGGGTCTTTCATGCCGGCGAAGCGAACTTGATCTTGATCGGGCTGCTCGGCAACAACTCGCTGTTCGTACTCGACGAGGACGTGCATCGCGACCGGCGTGCTCTGATGCTGCCGGCGTTTCATCGCGACGCCGTCGCGCACCAGGACGCTCCGATGGCCGAGATCGCCGCGGCGAACATCGCCGGGTGGCCGGTGGGCAAAAGCTTCCCGGTAGCGCCCAAAATGACCGAGATCACGCTCGAGGTGATCCTGCGGACGGTCATTGGCGCCACCGACCCGGCCCGGCTGGCCGCGCTGCGCAAGGTCACGCCGCGGCTGCTCTATTTGCGGCCGTGGGAAACGCCGGCGATTGCGAATCCGAACCTGCAGCGCCGTCGCCCGTGGCAAGGGCTGCGCTGGCGAATCGCAGAAGCCGACGCCCTGCTTTACGCCGAGATCGCCGACCGTCGCGCCGACGCCAACTTGGCTGCGCGCACCGACACGCTGGCCAGGCTGGTCCGCGCCAGCGACCACGACGGACGCACGATGTCCGACCGCGAACTGCGCGACCAGCTCATGACGCTGATCGCGGCCGGACACGAGACCACCGCGACGGGGCTGTCCTGGGCGCTGGAGCGGCTGACCCGCCACCCGGCCGCCTTGGCCAAGGCGGTGCGCGCGGCGCAAGCCAGCGCGGCGGGCGATCCGGCCGGCGACGAGTACCTCGACGCGGTAATAAAGGAGACGCTGCGGATCCGCCCGGTGGTGTCCGGCTCGGGCCGGGTCCTGACCGAGCCGGTCGAGGTGGGCGGCTACCGGCTGCCGGCCGGGGTCATGGTGACCCCAAGTATCGGACTTGTGCACGCGAACGCCGCGCTGTACCCGGATCCGGACCATTTCGACCCGGATCGGATGCTTGGCGCCACCCTGAGCCCGACCACCTGGTTGCCGTTCGGCGGCGGTAGCCGCCGCTGCCTGGGCGCCGGCTTCTCCTTGGTCGAGATGCGGGTGGTGCTGCGCGAGATCCTGCGCCGAGCCGAATTGTGCACCACCACGGCACCCGGCGAACGTCAGACGCCGAAGCACGTCACCACGGTGCCGCACCGCGGCGCGCGCATCGAAGTCCGTGCGATCAGGGACATAACGTCGGCATCGCAGGCAGCAGAGACGGCGGGGTGCCCTGCCAACGTCCGAAGCACAACACTGCCGAGCGAGTCGCCGCTGAAGTAGAGCGGCAAATGTCTTGTTCGACAGCACCGATCCCGCCGGTCTCAATCGCAACACGATGATCGCGATCAGCGGTGCCTGCGTGGCGGGCGGGTGGCGTAGCTTTGGATGTAAGGCCGAGTGTGAATCTCTGTTAGACAACGGATTTGCAGATAGAACGGGCGCGAATCACTTTTAGCGCTTGCCGGCGCTTGAGCCCATCCGGACGCTTAATGATGGGAACTGGTCATCGACGACTGAGGGTGGCGCAATTCTCCACAAGATCAGCGGCGGCCGCAACGCTATCGGCGGGGTTTGTCATCCGGGTGGCGATCTCGCGGGCCCGGGCGACATATTGCGGGGCAAGGATCGTGCGCAGGTCAGCGACCAGCGATTTCTGGGTTGTGGCCGAAAAGCGCCGGGCAGTGCCAACTTTCAGTCGTTTGACCCGAGCTCCCCAGAGCGTCTGATCGATGTCCGTCGAAAGGATCAACGTGGGGACCCCGGCGCGCAGGCCCGCGGCCGTGGTGCCCGTGCCACCGTGATGCACAACCGCGCGGCACGCGGGAAAGGCGGCCGCGTAATTCGTCGTGCCCACCACCTTGACGTGCTCGGACTGGGGCACGTGGCTGAAGTCAGTGCCGGCGGAGACCACCAACGCGCGCTCGCCCAACTGCGCGCAGGCCGCACTGATCATCGCGAGCGTGTCGGCGGCAGATTCGACCGGCATGCTGCCGAAGCCGAAGAAAATCGGTGATGTTCCCGCGCCAATCCACGAGGCGACCTCGTCGTCGGCATCCGTGGACAACTCCATCGTCAGCGCGCCGACAAAGGACCGTTGGCCATCCCACTGCGCCCATTCGGCTGCCAGCCCGGGAAAGCAAACCTCGTCGTAGGCCTGGATTTCCAGCGATCCGCGTTCGGTGATCCGCCGCGGCGAGGGCTTTGTGGCCTTTGGTAGGCCCAGCTCACCGCGCTGTATCCCCTCGACCTTCTTCGCCGCGCGCCAAGCCACCCACTCGGACACCTTCATTGCGGAACGGCCCAACGGCGACGGCAGGAATGGCAGGAACTGGCCGTTGGCCCGCAGCGGGAATAAGTGCAGCGTGGCCAACGGGATGTCGTAGTACTCCGCGACGTTGCCGGCGGCATCCTCGAAATTCACGCCGGTGAACAGCAGGTCGGCCCCGTCCGCCAGCGACGTCAGCGTCGTGACGATTTCCTTCCAGCACTCGATAAAGGGCTCCACAACTTCGCGCCGCAACCTGATCAGATCCTGGATCTTCCAGAAGTTACCGAAGAAATGCGTCCAGAAGTTGCGGTGCGCGTCCAGAACGGCCTGCAAGTCCGGTCCGTAAGCGACCGCCGCAGGGCCGGCCGCCTCGGCGAACCCAACCAGGTCGGGCGGGACGGCCATGCGCACGTCGTGCCCGCGGCGCACCAGCTCACGGCCGACAGCGACGCAGGGCTCGATATCGCCGCGAGTTCCGTAGCTTGCCAGCGCAAATTTCATCGCGGATTTTGGCCTTTCACTTGCCGTGCACTTTGCGCGAAATGAAAGCGGGAGCCTCGCGCCCCCGGCTCAACTGCCCGGCAGCATAACCTGATACTGCGCTCCAGGTTTGGCCGGCGCCGATCATTACGATGGCCCGCCGTCGCCGATTAGACAACACGCCTGTGGCGGGCGAAATTCTCCAGGAGATCGGCGGCGGTCGCAACGCTTTCGGCGGATTTGGTCATCTGGGTGGCGACTTCGCGGGCTCGGGCGACATATTGCGGGGCCAGGATGGTGCGCAGGTCTGCAATCAGCGATTTCTGGGTAGTGGCCGAAAAGCGCCGGGCAGTGCCGACCTTCAGCCGTTTGACCCGAGCTCCCCAGAGCGTCTGATCGAGGTCCGTCGAAAGGATCAACGTGGGGACCCCGGCGCGCAGGCTCGCGGCCGTGGTGCCCGCACCGCCGTGGTGTACGACCGCGCGGCAAGCTGGAAAGGCGGCCGGGTAATTCATCGTGACCACCACCTTGACGTGGTCGAAATGGGGGACGTTGCTGAAGTCACTCGAGCCGGAGCACACCAACGCCCGCTCGCCTAACTGCGCGCAGGCCGCGCTGATCATGGCGAGCGTGTCGGCGGCAGATTCGACCGGCATGCTGCCAAAACCGAAGCAAATCGGCGCCGTTCCCGCCGCAATCCACGACGCGACCTCGTCATCGGCATCCGTGGGTAACTCCATCGTCAGCGCGCCGACAAAGGGCCGTCGACCATCGAACTTCGCCCATTCGGCTGCCAGCCCGGGAAAGAAAACCTCGTCGTAGGCCTGGATTTCCAGCGATCCGCGTTCGGTGATCCGCCACGGCGAGGGCCCTGTGGCCTTTGGTAGGCCCAGTTCACGGCGCTGCGCGTCATCGAGCCCTTTCAACAGGGGCCAACCCAAGTACTCCGACAGCTTCATTACCGAACGGCCCACCGGCGCCGGCAGGGCCGGAACGAGCTGGCCGTTGGCCCGAATCGGGAATACATGCAGCGTGGCCAACGGGATGTCGTAATACTCCGCGACGTTGCCGGCGGATTCCTCACCGATCACGCCGGTGAACAGCAGGTCGGCCCCCTCCGCCAGCGTCGTCAGCGTCGTGCTGACCTCCTGCCAGCATTGGGTCAACAACTGCCAATATTCGCGCATCAACCCGACCAGATCCTGGATCTTCCAGAAGTTCTTCCAGAAGTTGCGCAGGAAACGCCCCCAGAAGTCGCGGAGCACGTGCTGCCACACCCGCACATCCGGCCCGCAAGCAACCGCCGCAGGTCCAGCCGCCTCGGCGAAGCCAACTAGGTCGGGCGGGACGGCCATGCGCACGTCGTGCCCGCGGCGCAGCAGCTCACGGCCGACAGCGAGACCGGGCTCGACATCGCCGCGAGTCCCATAGAATGCCAGCACAAATTTCATCGCGGATTCTGGCCCTTCACTACCCTTGCACGTTCTGCGAAATGAATGCGGGAGCCTCGCGCCCCAGGCTCAACTGCCCGGCAGCATAACCCGATACCCCCGCTATCGACCTGAATTCCAGAAGCTTTGGGCAGGCGGCACCTCGTAGCACAGACATCGACGATACCCATCTCATCGGCGGCGATGGTTCTGGTTACGGGGCAGTGGATGCCGACGGCCAGCTGGGCGAGTTACTCGACTAGCGGACGCGCCATCAGCCGCCATCGATACGGCCGTAAGACCTACATCAGCCAACGGTATCGAGACCGACACGAGCAGTGGTACCCGGCTATCCTCACTTGGCCCGCAAGACAAAACCGGTCTGGTCACCACGGCCCTGCCGATTGAGTCGGTCTGCGCGCTTTTCCCACTCCCAGATTCGCTTGGGTCCAAACATCCGAAGGATTTTAGGGTCGGTCACCGCAACATCACGCCGATAGGCTTCGCTCCCCATAAACTGACCTAAATTCGAATCATCAAACGTCTTCTCCACGCGCAGCCCGACCCTGTCAGCTGCCAGTGCCATTCCCTGTCGTGAAGGTATAACGGTATGCCGAGGCGCATCGATCTGTACCCAGTCCGCTTTATAGATAGACCACGCTTCCGATGAGGTCGTCGGCAGGCGAACCAAGCAAATGCCTCCAGCAGCCAGTTTCTCGTACGTCACCTTGAGCGCCGCGACCGGGTCGGGAAAGTGTTCAAGCGAATGGTTGAACATTATGAGATCGAATTCGCCAGTCACTTCGCTCAAATCTCGCTTCATTAGCGGCACGCCTCGGGGCGTCTCGCCATCGGCTGCGATGAACGGATCGGCACCAGACAGGTTGTTGAATCCGACGGTGGCCAACCGGTCGAGCAGCGCACCGCTACCACAGCCCACGTCTAGAATTCGCGCGTCGCGTTCAATCGCAAGCTGAGCGAACATTCTGACGACGTCTCCTCCGATGGCAACACGGACGATACCTTCGGGCATGGGGGTCGATAGGAAGGCACCGACTAGCCGGCCGCCGGTATGCAATTTAAAACGGTCTTGCTGTGTAATCAGCCATCGGAAGAACTTCGGCTGAGCTGAAGCATTGTAGGAGTAATAATTTGAGGGGTAATGGCGCATGAGCTCGTCACCCTCGAGCACATTCACAATCTGTAACGTGTCGCACGCAGCGCAGCTATAATAGTCAAACTGCTCTCGGGTCCCGAACATCATCTCGCGAACTGCAATAGTTTGATGGGGGCCAGTCGATCCGCATAGTCGGCACTTTTGGGTAACCTCGCTCACTTGGCCCTCCTCGAGGAATTCGACGCGACGAAAAGTATCACGTGCGTTCCACGGCCGGTGCGCCGATACAGCCACGACCGGTCCGGCCAGCCATGGCGCGTGGAGCACGCGAAGCTTTCGAGGCGTCGAACGCTGGGCCGAGGTTTGGCTGCAACGCCTTGTCCTGCGTATGTCTTGGACCGTTGCGGATCTACTGACGTTTCCGCGGGTGCCGTTGCTCGAGGCATGGGTGTCTTGGCGGGCCGGCACAGCCCAGCGAAGCTTCAAGGGAGCCAACAGGCAAGAACCAGCCGTTTCCCGGCAGCTCCACAACCGAAGTAGGTAGTGTTCCGGCCATGTGGGGATCAGTGCTGGGGCTGGCGCTTCTGACGGCGCTCAACCCGGTGCGTCTCGGCCTCACCCTTCTCGTGATCTCCCGGCCGCGGCCCGTGCAAAACCTGCTCACCTACTGGGTCGGCTGCCTGGCAGGATGTATTCCCGCCGTGGTGATTCCGCTGACGCTGGTGCACGTCACACCAATGTTCAGACCTTTTGCGGCCGACTTAGCCACGAGTTCCACCGTCCGGCACATTCGAATCGGCATGGGTGTGCTCGCGCTGTTGATCGCCGCGCTGATAACAGCGCGCTCGCTGGCGCGCCGTCGTGAGCACGCGCCCCTGCCGACACCGGGCGGCAACACGTCGACCATGGTGCTGGACTCGAATACACCGAAAGCAATCTCGCGGCTGCTGGGCCGCACGCAGGATGCGCCGACGGAGGGCGGGTCTGTAATCCGGCGGCTGCTGCGCCGCGTCCACGGTGCGTGGGAAAACGGATCCTTATGGGTCGCGTTCGTGATCGGCTATCTATTTGGGGGGACGGAACCCGACGTGGGTCTATTCCTGGTCGCTATCATCGTGACCTCGGGAGCCGCGATCGGCACGCAGGTCAGCGCCGCCATCGCGTTCGTCGTCGCGATGCTTGCGATCATCGAGATCACCCTCGCCAGCTATCTGGCCGCGCCGACGAAAACCGAAGCGGTGCTGCGACGGCTGCACGACTGGGCGTTGGCTCACCGTCGACAGATCCTGGTAGCCATTTTCGCAGTGGTTGGCGTCTCGCTGGTGGTCAACGGCGTGGGCAGCGCCTGAGCGCGTGGCTAAGAGCCCGGCTGCCTTGTGCGCCGCCCGTCCCGGGGCGAAAATGTGGCGCGGTGGTCGCCGTTAGGCCCAAGTCCCGCTGCGCCGGTGAGCCATCGCGAGGACCTCGTAGCGTAGCTTCAGGTAGGACGGCCGGATGAACCGGTGGAGCTTATGCAAGCGGTGGGAATTCTCGAACGCCGTCCGGAAACCACGTTCGCTCGCCCGATACGCCTCGAAAACGCGATCCAGCGCAGACTGATCCCAGGGCTCGTCACGCGCGGCCGCGCACAGCGCTTCGTAGACCACATAAATCCAGTCTGTGCCGAAAGGCTCTGTCACCGGGCCGCAGTGTCGCTGGCGGTGAAGGTCCGGTGTGAGAAACTCCTCGATCGCGCCCTCATCCCGGGTGTTGAGATCGATCGCTAGCGCTGCGGAAATCCGCGTTATTTCCCGGCGCCAGTCGTCGAGGAAGTTGGCGTACTCGACGAACACGCGGGGCAGGCCGCGCGTATCTCTCTCGGCCAGCAGATTGAATTTCAGCCACAAGGCGCTCGTGAGCTCCGGCGAGGCTAGAAAAGGCGCCGCACTCGACGCGATGACCTCCTGCGGGTGGCGCACGGGAATCACGACCGCGATGTCGAATCCGGCCAGACGCGCCGCCTCGAACCACACGCCGGACAGCAGCGTTATCCTCGGGTCCTTGATGACCACCAGCGGCGCGGCCGGCAACGTGTTGAGAAACGCCCGGATCTCGGCGATGCAGGCGGCCTTCTCTTCGGCGTCGAACCCACCTTCCTCTTGCAAGCGCAGTGACGTGTCGAACACGGCGCTGCCGTGGCGACGCAAGATTGTGTTGTTGAGGTTGAGCGACGCGCGCGGCTCCCAATAGCCACGCGGATTGTTCCGGTCGGCGCCCGCCATCCCGGCCGGGAGCGTAGCACCGCATAGCGAGAGGACCCGCGTGAGCGCCGACGTTCCAGACCGGGGCACGCCCATCACGAACAGAGCGACCGGGCGGGCCGCAGTCCCGGTCTGCCCGGCGGGGGTCACGAGCAGAACTCCGCGCTCGATGCCTCGTGCGGTGCGGGAGCGCGGTGCTCCACCATAAGGTCCTCCAGCGGCAGGCCCGCCCGGTACTGTCTGTACATCCGTTCGAAAAGCGTTTCGAGCTTGCGAGCGACTGCCGCGACTTTAAACCATAAGGTCTTGGGGCATGTGGCCGCATTGCGTTGATCGGTCGGTCTCACCTCGCCGAGGCCGGCGCAGCGGACTTGCTGCCGGGGACTTTAGCGACGAGCTACGGATCCGCGTCGATCGCTTTCCTGACTTCCTGCGCGCGCGCCACCTGTTGCGCGGTGTAGCCGATGAGCAGCGCCACCGCGCCGAGCAGGATGACCACCCCGGCCAGCCACAGCAGGCCATAGGTTATGCCGTGGTCCAGCGCATGCAATTGGGCGGCGTTCATGAATTTCACCGGCCCGCTGGTTCCGCCCAAGCTCAGCGTGCGCAACGTGACGACGGCCTGGATGACAACCAGCACCACTGGGCCTCCCATGCTCTGCAGCATCAGTGCGATCGCGGATGCGGGCCCGATCCGGTCCACGCCGACGCTGGCGACCAGCGATAGCGTGAGCGGGACGTTCATCATGCCGAGACCGATACCGCCGACGACGATCGGCAGCACCAGATTCGGGAAGTAGGGCACGCCGCGGTAGAGCGTCGAGCCGTACAACATGGCGGCCACCACCAGGATGCCGCCGGCGATCACCACCACCCGGGGCGGGAACCACGACACCAGCCGCGACGACGTCCCCACCCCGATGGTCGTCGCGATGGCGAATGGGATGAAGCCGATACCTGCGCGCAGGGGACCGTAGCCCATGATGCTTTGCACATACAGGGCGACCAGCACGGTCAGGGTGAAACTCACCCCACCGGCCAGGAACATGGCCGCGAACGTGGCCAGCCGGTTGCGGTCCGAGAACAGGCTGAACGGCACGATGGGGTTCTCTGCCGTGCGCTCCACCACCACGAACGCCACCAAAGCGGCCAGCGCCACCAGACCCGAACCGATCGTGATGGCCGACTGCCAGCCTATCTCCGGCCCTATCGAGAAGCCGAAAACCGCAGCGGTGCAGCCCAACGTGGCCAGCACAGCCCCGGTGGCGTCGAGCTTCATCCGCTCCTTCTGGGTTTCCCGCAGCGTGGTGCGGGCCAGATAGATCGTCAGCAGCCCGATCGGCACGTTCACCAAAAACGCCAGCCGCCACGACACCTGGGTGAGCGCCGGGCCCACCACCAACCCCAGCACCGCGCCGACACCGCTCATCGCGCCGAACACCGCCGTCGCCGCATTGCGTGTCGGCCCCCTCGGGAACGTGGTCGCCACCAGCGCCATAGAGGTCGGTGCCACGATCGCGGCGGCCGCGCCATGCAGCAGCCGGGCCAGAACGAGGACGCCCCCGTCCCAGGCGATGGCACACATGGCCGAGGCGAAGGTGAACAGCGCGACCCCGACGATGAAGGTGCGCTTGCGGCCGATAGCGTCACCGAGGCGGCCGCCCAGCAGCATCAGGCCAGCAAAGGCCAGCACGTAGGCGGAGATCACCCAGCTGCGCCCGGCGTTCGACAGGCCCAGCTCGTTCTGGATCTTGGGAAGCGCGTAGACCGCGACGGGGCCGTCCATGAACGCCATCAGCAGCACGCCGCCGATCGCGATAACCACGCCGACGAACTGGCGAGATAGCAGCCAAGTCGGAAAGCGACTCCCCGTACCCAGTAGCGTGGTCGGTTCGACGGGCATCGGGGTCGCTTGCTCCGCGCGCTCTGTCACCGGCTGACCTTAATCGGGTTAATTGAGAAGTTGCAACAGTCTAGGTTAGTTACCCTAGGTTATAGTCACACCTCGCGTTACACCGTATTGTCGTGGGTTAGCCGTTGACTGCCGAGCGCCAAAGATCAGTTGCTACAGCGCAGTTCGGTACAGATCGAGGGGAGATTCCATGCCGGAAGATCCGCGATGAAATTTGTGGTGGCAAGCTATGGAACCCGTGGCGATGTCGAGCCCTGCGTCGCAGTCGGCAGTGAGCTGCTGCGCCGCGGGCACGAAGTGCGTATGGCCGTCCCGCCCGACCAGATCGGCTTCGCCGAGTCGGCTGGGCTTGCTGCGGTGCCCTACGGGCCGGATACGCAGGTGTGGTGGGGCGCGCACCGCGACTTGTGGACGCGTTTCTTCGACAACTTCTGGAAGATCCAAGATCTGATCAGGTTGTTCCGCGAAATCGGGGAGTCCGTTATCGAGTACTGGGAGCAGATCACCACGACGCTGAGGTCGCTGGCGGACGGGGCCGACCTTCTAGTCACCTTTTTGAATTTCGAGCCGCCCGCTGCCAATGTCGCGGAGTATTACGACATTCCGCTGGCCACGGTGCATGTATTCCCGGTGCGAGCCAACGGCCAGGTCTGGCCATTCCTGCCGTCGCCGTTGGGCCGTTACGCACTGACGGTGTACGGGTGGGCGAATTGGCGTGGGGTGAAGAGGTTCGACGACGCGCAGCGCCGTCAACTGGGCCTGCCGAAGGCCGCGGGCCCCGCGCCGCGGCGGATCACCGAACGCGGATCGCTGGAAATCCAGGCCTACGATGAGGTTTGCTTTCCCGGGCTGGCAGCCGAATGGGCGAAATGGAATGGCCAACGGCCCTTTGTCGGCGCGCTGACGATGGAGTTGACCACCGATGCCGATGACGAGGTCGCCTCGTGGATTGCCGGGGGAACACCGCCGATTTTCTTCGGCTTCGGCAGCACGCCGGCTAAAACCCCCGCCGACACGCTCGCCATGATCAGCGCGGCCTGCGCGCAGTTAGGCGAGCGGGCGTTGGTGTGCTCCGGCTGGAGTGACTTCAGCCACGTCCCCCATTTCGAGAACGTCAAGGTGGTGGGCACGATGAATTACGCGGCCGCCTTTCCCGCCTGCCGCGCGATCGTGCACCACGGTGGCCTGGGCACCACCGCCGCGGGCCTGCGCGCCGGGGTCCCCATGCTGATCTTCTGGACGGCGCCCGATCAGGCGATCTGGGCAGCTCGGGTCAAACGACTGAAAGTTGGCTCTGGGCGGCGCTTTTCGGCCATAACCCAGAAATCCCTGGTCGCGGACCTGCGCACGATCCTCGACCCGCAATATGTCGCTCGGGCCCGCGAGATCGCCCCCCAGATGACCAAACCCGCCGAAAGTGTTGCCAACGCCGCCGATCTCCTGGAAAAGCTCGCCCGCTCAAGGCGTGTTGACTGACGTGGGGTGGTTACTGGGGCGCCCCTCAACCGGCTCATCCGGCCGTCCATCGGTGAAGCTACGCAACGAGGTCGTCGCGATGGCTCACCGGCGCAGCGGACTTGGGGAGTTCAACGCGATCACGGCGACCCACCGCGATTGCGGTTTACCGGGCGCGACTGGCTACCGCCACCATCGGGCCCAACCCTCGGGTCCGGAACTCGACGGTAATCGCCGGGTCGGCGTAACGTGCGAGCGCACGCAGCGCCGACGGGCTGTAGGCGCGAAGCGAACTGATGAATCCATCGTGTTGCAACGGGAGCAGCCCAGTTAACGGCAGCACCACCGCCAACAACGCGATGTGGAGGGGTGCCGGCGGCCTGCGGAGGTCGATGATCAACAACTTGTTCGCTGCCCGGGTTCCTGCGGCGAACACTCGGGCGGCCAGTTCAGGGGGCAGGTGATGCAACGACAATGCGAACACCGCAAGGTCGTAACACCCGTCCGGGGCGTCGATTGCGGTGGCGTCCATTTCCCGCACCGTGGCGCGTGGGTGACTGCCGAGGTCACCGGCCTCCACGAGGGCCACAAACGCGGGATCGATGTCGGTGACGGTGACCTGCGCAGTCGGGTGAATCTCGAGCAGCTTGCGCGACATCCCGCCGAGGCCAGACCCGAGTTCGAGGATCTTCGGAGAGGGGACATCGGCCACCTCACCAAGCGCCATCCGGGCGCACCTCTCGTGAATACCGAACCACCGTCGCCCTCCGGCGCGGTCGAGTGAACGGATGACCTTGCGCTTCAGATGATCGACGTCGTCGCGGTCCAGATATTCCAGCCGGTTGGTCTGCAACCGCCGGTCCAGCCAGGAAGCGTTCGGCCCGCCCCGGGGCATGCTCACAATGTCGCGGGCTCTGCTATCCATGTAGACCATCATGGAACATGGCAGTCGTGGTCCACACAACGGTCACAAAGTCAAAAGCGACTGCCCGACATGTCCCATCCATTGTCGGACCCTGAGTAGCCGACACGATGCGGTGAAATCGCTTGCCGTGTAGGTTGATCCGCGGTCGGTCTGGAATTGGATGGCACCATGCCCGGTTGGATCGCCGGTTTTACACCACATCTCAACCGCGGTGGTTAGGCTACCCATCTGTTCAGATAAATTTAAGCTCGGATGAACGGCCGTCAGAACGACTTTGCGAATAACGCGCCCGTAGCGGAATTCGGCCGTGCCTGCTGAAACACCGGCTGGAAAGAGGTGAACGGCGATATGAGGGAAGCACCCGTCACGCCCGTTGCAGTGATCGGAATGGCCTGCCGGCTCCCCGGTGGCATCGACTCGCCGGAAAAATTGTGGGAGGCGTTGCTGCGGGGGGACGACCTGGTCACCGAGATCCCAGCCGATCGCTGGGACGTCGACGAATATTACGACCCCGAGCCGGGTGTGCCCGGTAGGTCGGTGTCGCGATGGGGTGGATTCCTGGACGACATTTGGGGTTTTGACGCCCCGTTCTTCGGTCTCAGGACGCATGAGGCGGCCGCGATGGATCCGCACCACCGGTTGTTGATTGAGACGGCATGGGAGGCCGTAGAGCATGCCGGCCTGGATCCCCGTTCGCTGTTCGGGTCCCAGACGGGCGTCTTCGTGGGGTTGTCCCACGACGACTACACCGTGCTGACCTACCAAGCGGGCGTCTTACACGATCCCTACGCATTCCCCGGCAATACCCTCAGCATGGCTTCCGGGCGCATTGCGTACTGGCTGGGGGTGCATGGTCCGGCGATGACGGTGGACTCGGCATGTTCGACCGGTCTGCTCACCACGCACTTGGCCTTTCGCAGCCTGCAGGACGGCGAGAGCGACCTTGCCCTGGCCGGCGGTGTCAACGTGATGATGTCACCGATAATGAACGCCTCGGGGTCGGCGCTGGGCATGTACTCCCGGACTGGCTGCTGCCATTCTTTCGATGTCCGGGCGGACGGGTTTGTGCGGTCCGAGGGATGCGCCGTGGTGTTGCTGAAGCGACTGCCCGACGCACTGCGAGATGGCGACCGGATCCTTGCTGTGGTGCGCGGCACGGCAGCCAATCACGATGGCCGCACCAAGACTATTTCCAGGCCGTCGTTGGATGCGCAGGCCAACGCGTACCGGGCAGCGCTGGCGGCCGCGGGCGTGGACGCGGCAACGGTCGGCATGGTGGAAGCCCACGGCACCGGCACGCGGGTCGGTGACCCGATTGAGTTCGGCAGCCTCGCCCAGGTATACGGCCCAGGTGGTGAGCCTTGTGCGCTCGGCTCGGCCAAGAGCAATTTCGGGCACACCGAGGGCGCGGCCGGCACACTGGGCTTGATCAAGACGGCCCTTGCGCTGCAACACGGTGTGGTCCCGCCGTCGCTGCACTTCACCCGGCTGCCCGATGAGCTTGCACAGATCGAGACGGGACTGTTCGTACCAACAGCCGTCACGCCATGGCCATCGCAACGTGGCCACGAACGACGACGGGCGGCCGTGTCGTCGTACGGTCTCAGCGGAACAAACGTGCACGCCGTGCTGGAAGAAGCGCCTGACACCGCGCAACAGCATGATGCGTCCCCCGCCCCGGCCGGCTCGCTGTTGTTCGCGCTGTCCGCTACCTCGACCGAAGAGCTGCGCCTAACCTCGCGGCGGCTGGGCGATTGGGTGAGCAGCCGCGCGGATCAGCTGGTGCCGTCCGATCTGGCCTACACCTTGGCGCGCCGGCGTGGCCACCGGCCGGTGCGCGCGGGCGTGGTCGCCGCGAGCCTCGGGGAGCTAACCGAGCGTTTGCGCGAGGTCGCTGACGGCGACACTCCGTATCCACCCGCGGTAGGCCAGGACGACCTGGGACCTGTATGGGTGTTCGCCGGGCAGGGTTCGCAGTGGGCCGCGATGGGTGCGGGCCTGCTGGCAGCCGAGCCGGTGTTCGCCGCGACGGTCGCGGAGGCGGAGCCGTTGATCGCCCGGGAAGCGGGGTTCTCGGTCACCCAGGCGATGTCGGCGCCTGAGACGGTCACCGGTATCGACCGAGTCCAGCCGACCCTGTTTACCATGCAGGTCGCGCTGGCGGCGACGATGAAGTCCTACGGTGTGGTCCCCGGCGCGGTGATTGGTCACTCGATGGGCGAGGCCGCCGCGGCCGTCGTCGCAGGGGCGCTTTCGCTCGAAGACGGGGTGCGCGTCGTCTGCCGCCGCTCGCGGTTGTTGGGCACCATCGCCGGCGCCGGGGCGATGGCCTCGGTGGAGCTGGCCGCCCGGCGCGTGACTGAGGAACTGACTGCCCGCAATCTCGCCGATGTCGTGGTATCGGTGGTTGCCTCGCCGGAGTCCACTGTCATCGGCGGCACGACCCAGACGGTTCGGGAGTTGGTCGCGATGTGGGAGGGCCGCGACATCATGGCACGCGAAGTGGCGGTCGACGTCGCGTCGCACTCACCCCAGGTCGACCCCATCCTCGCCGAGCTCGCCGATGCGTTAGCCGAACTCACCCCCATGACGCCCGCGGTGCCGTTCTACTCTGCGACCCTGGACGACCCGCGGGCGCGGCCAGCCTTGGATGCAGGCTATTGGGTGGACAACCTGCGTCATCCGGTGCGGTTCGCCGCCGCGGTGCAGGCCGCGCTCGAAGACGGCCATCGAGTCTTCGCGGAGCTCTCCCCGCATCCCCTGCTGACACGCGCGGTGGAACAGACAGCCCAGGCAGCCGACGTCTCAGCCCAGGCTCTGGCCTGCATGTGGCGCGAGCAGGAGGTGCCGCACGGGCTGCGCGAGTTCCTGGCGAATTTGCATTGTGCTGGCGCCGCAGTGGATTTCGCGGCGCTGTACCCGGGGGGACGGCTGGTCGACGCGCCACTGCCTACCTGGACCCATCAGCGGCTGCGCATCGGCTCCGGCGGCACGAGCCAGCAGGCACACGGTACCCGGACCGTCGCCGTGCATCCACTGCTCGGGGAACATGTCCGCCTGCCCGAGGAGCCGGAGCGCCACGCGTGGCAGGGTGAGGTCGGCACCGCGGCACTGCCATGGCTGACTGACCACCAAGTACATGCTGTGCCTGCTTTTCCCGGGGCTGCCTACTGTGAGATGGCGTTGTCGGCCGCGCGCACCGTGCTCGGCGAGAAGTCCGAGGTTCATGACATCCGCTTCGAGCAGATGCTGCTGCTGGACGAGCAGACCGCGGTAACCACGGTTGCGTCCGTTGACGCGCCCGGCGCCGTCGAGTTCGAAGTGGTGACCGATCACGAAGGCGAACGCACGCGGCGAGCCGTCGCCACCCTGCACGTCGCCGAAGATGAGCCGCCACCGCGGCCGGACGACGTGAACGCTCTGCTTCCGGCGCATCCGTTGCGCACCGACGGGGCCGAGCTACGGCAGCGGTTCGACTCGCGCGGGGTCCAGCTGGGTCCGGCTTTTGCAGGCCTGGTCGCCGCCCACACCGCCGAAAACGCGTCCACTCTGGTGGCCGAGATCGCGCTGCCCGGGCCGCTTCGCGCTCAGCAGGGCGCCTACTGCGTGCACCCGGCGTTGCTGGATGCGTGCTTCCAGTCCGTCGCTGCTCACCCGGCCGTCAACGGTGGCGGCGACGGCGGCTTGCTGTTGCCGTTGAGTGTGCGACGGCTCCGCATCTGCGACCCGGCGCGGAAGCCACGCTACTGCCTCGTCCGGTTGACCCGGCACGATCGGTCGGGGGTCGAGGCCGACCTCGATGTCCTCGACGAGTCCGGGAGGCCGGTGCTGATCATGCGAGGGTTCCGGATGGGCAGCCAAGCCGCCGAGGGAAGCGAACCTGAGCGTGTGCTCGCCGAACGGCTGCTGACCGTCGAATGGCGGCGAAACGAGCCACCCGCCTCCCCGGACACCCACCCCGGCCAGTGGCTGCTGATCACTACCTCCGATACTGATGATGCCCTGACAACCAGACTCGTCGACGCGCTGAAAGCCCTTGACGCGCAATGCGATTGGCTCAGCTGGCCGCAGCGCGCCGACCACCCGGCCTGCATTGAACAGCTGGGCAGTCGGCTGCGGACGAGCGCCGTCAATGGCCTGGTGGTCGTGTTCCCGCCACCGGTGGGCAACCCGGACGAAGACAGCTTGGCCAGGGCCCGCGAGCATGTCGGTCACCTGGTGCGGATCGCTCGCGAACTGACTGAATCACCGGGGGAACCTCCTCGTCTTTATGTGCTGACCAGGGCCGCTCAGGCCGTCCAGCCCGGGGACCGGGTCAACCTGGACCAAGCGGGGCTGCGCGGCCTGGTGCGAGTGATCGGCGCCGAACATGCACAGCTGCGTCCCGCCCAGATAGACGTGGACAACGATTGCGACCCCGAAAGGGTGGCGCTCGAACTGCTGTCCGGTTCGGACGAGGACGAAACCGCCTGGCGGGGCGGTCAGTGGTACGTCGCCCGGCTGCGGCCCACGCCCTTGCGCCCGGACGAGCGCCGAACCACTGCGGTGGACCACGAGCGCGACGGTATGCGCCTGGAGATCCGCACCCCGGGTGACCTGGAAACCATGGAACTCGCGGCTATCGACCGCGTTCCACCGGGGCCGGGACAGATTGAGGTCGCGGTCACCGCATCCAGCATCAACTTCGCCGATGTCTTGGTGACGTTCGGCCAATACCCCAGCTTCGAGGGACACCTGCCGCAACCGGGCACCGATTTCGCCGGCGTGGTGACCGCGGTCGGGCCCGACGTCACCGATCATCGGGTGGGTGACCATGTCGGCGGCTTCTCCAGAAACGGCTGCTGGGCCACGTTCGTCAACTGTGACGCTCGCGCCGCGGTCACGCTTCCGGCCGGGCTGACCGATGAGCTGGCGGCCGCGACGACCACTGCGCACGCGACCGCCTGGTATGGCCTGCACGACCAGGCCGGGATCACCGCCGGTGACCGGGTGTTGATCCACTCCGCCACCGGCGGTGTGGGGCAGGCGGCGATCGCGATCGCTCGCGCCGCGGGAGCGGAGATCTTCGCGACGGCGGGCAGCCCGCATCGGCGAGAATTGTTGCGCGGCATGGGTATAGAGCATGTCTACGACTCACGCAGCACCGAGTTCGCCGACCTGATCCGCCGCGACACCGACGGGTATGGCGTCGATATCGTGCTCAACTCCCTCACCGGCGCCGCGCAGCGAGCCGGCTTTGAACTGCTGTCCATCGACGGACGGTTCGTGGAGATCGGCAAACGCGACGTCTACGCCAACACCCGGCTGGGGCTGTATCCCTTCCGCCGCAACCTCACGTTCCACTATGTCGACTTGGCGCTGATGGTCGAGAGCCGTCCCCAGCGGGTCGGCGATCTGCTACGCCAGGTGTACCGGCTGGTCGAAGACGGTCAGTTGCCACAACCGCACAGCACTCATTACCCGCTTGCCGAGGCGGCCATGGCGCTTCGGGTGATGGGCGCGGCCGAGCACGCCGGCAAACTCGTGCTCGACGTCCCGCGCAGCGGACACAGCGACGTGGTAGTGCCACCGGAGCGGGCTCGGGTCTTCCGCCGCGACGGCGCCTACATCATCACCGGCGGGCTGGGTGGCCTCGGGCTGTTCCTCGCGGCTGAGATGGCCGCGGCGGGCTGCGGCCGGATCGTGCTGGCCGGCCGCTCGCAGCCTAGCCCCCAGGCCGAGGAGGCCATTGCGCGCATACGCGCGACCGGGGCCGACATCCACGTGGAGTGCGGCGACATCGCCGAGCCCGCGACCGCGGAGCGCCTGGTCACCGCCGCCACTGCCACCGGGCTCGCGTTACGCGGGGTGCTGCACGCCGCGGCGGTGGTGGAGGACGCCACCCTCACCACCATTACCGACGAGCTGATCGACCGAGACTGGGTGCCCAAGGTCTACGGCGCCTGGCACATGCACCAGGCGACCGCCGGGCAGCCGCTGGACTGGTTCTGCTCCTTCTCGTCGGCAGCCGCGCTGCTCGGCTCGCCCGGCCAGGGTGCTTACGCGGCGGCCAACAGCTGGCTGGACGCCTTCACCCACTGGCGCCGTGCGCAAGGCCTACCGGCCACCACGATTGCGTGGGGAGCTTGGGCCCAGATCGGCCGCGCCGCGTCCCTGGAAGAAGGCCGCACCACGATGATCGCCCCCCAAGAGGGTGCGCACGCCTTCCAGACGCTGCTGCGGTATGACCGCACCTACACCGGGTACATGCCCACGGCGGGAACGCCGTTGTTTACCGCGCTGGTTGAGCGCAGCCCGTTCGCCGAGGCGTTCAAGACCGCGGGCGGAGCGCAGCAACACGACACCGCCGCTGTGCGCGCCGAGTTGCTAACAATGTCCCAAGACGAGTGGCCGAACCGGCTTCGGCGGCTGGTGACCGAACAGGCCAGCCTCATCCTGCGCCGCGCGATCGATCCCGACCACCCGTTCCCCGATCACGGCCTGGACTCCCTGGGCAACCTCGAACTCCGCAGCCGCATCGAAACCGAAACCGGAATACGCGTCACCCCCAAGGCCATTGCCACCCACAACACCGCGCGGGCCTTGGCCCGGCACCTGGCCGATGCGCTGGCAGCTGAGCAGCTGGCATAGACGGGCATAGATGGCATCGTGATGACCTCTGCAACAACGTAATACCGTAAAGGCACGGCTGAGGATGAAGGAGGCTGAATAGTGCCAGGGCGGATACGTCGGGCGCGCGAATCCCTGAAACGCCGCGCATCCAACGGTGATGCGCGGCCGGATAATCGGCTCGCGTTGGCGGACGAAGCCTTGTTGGCGGAGCATTATGCCGCCGACATGACGGTCATCATTCAGGTCACGTGGATTTATGAGCACGCTGTCGACCTGGAGGGGCTGAGGCGTTTCCACCACAATCTCGGTCACGGGTTGTTGGGGCGGCGCACCGAGCGTCCGGCGCTGCCCATCGCCCGGCATCGGTGGATCTTAGATCGGGGGCCGTCCGACATCGATATCGCCGAGTGCGCCCGTCCGCGTAGTGAACTCAGCGACTGGGTCGATGAACGCTCACAACTGCCTATCGATGTTGAGCGGGGGCCCGGCTGGCATCTCGGCGTCGTTCCCTTTACGGACGGCTCGACCGCGGTCAGCCTGGTGCTTTCCCACAACCTGATCGATGGCCTTGGGCTCGCCCTCGTGATAGTTGAAGCGGCCCTGGGAAAGACGCGCGATCTCGGCTACCCGCCGCCGCGTTCACGCACCCGATTGCGCGCAGTGGTTCAGGATGCCCGACAAACAGCGCAGGACGTACCTGAGGTTGCCCGGGCGCTTGTCGCGGCGGCAAAACTGGCCCGAAAACAGGCTCGCCAGCGTGATGATGCCCGATCCCCGGCACCGCGACCAGTCGCCATCCGGGGCGGCGACGGCGATGAGGTTGTCCTGGTGCCGGCTCTCACGATCTTCATCGACCTGGATGATTGGGATGCCTGCGCCGAGGCTCGTGGCGGAGCGAGTCACACGCTGGCCGCAGCGTTCGCTGCGAAACTCGGCGAGCGAATCGGGCGCCGACGCGCCAGTGACGGCGCCGTCACCTTGCAACTTCCCCTCAGCGACCGCACCGAGGACGATACGCGTGCGATGGCACTGTCGTATGCGCGCGTCAGCGTCGACCCGACGCGGGTAACGACGGATCTAGGTGACATCCGCGCCGCCATCAAGCAGGCGCTGAAGACTCATCGGGAAACGCCAGATGAGTCGTCGCAGCTCCTGTGGCTGCCCTCGTTCACGCCGAAGCGGGCGTTGAAACGGATGGTCGACAGGATGCCCGCCAACCCCGATTTCCCGGTGTTTTGTTCTTATCTCGGCGACCTTAACTCGGCGATCTCCCACCCGGATGGCACCGAGGCCGCGACGTCCAACGCACGCGGGACTGGGCAACACGAAACGCGACGGTGGCTCGACCGAACAGGCGGCCGAATGATCGTGCTGTCTGGGCGCCTCAGCGGCAAGATCTTCATCAGCGTCGGCGCCTACCAACCGGGCGCAAAGAACACAAAGGCCGCTTTGCGTGAGCTGGCTGAGCACACGCTGGCCGAGTTCGACCTGACTGGCGAGATCTACTAACGAATCGTCCCCGTGCGGCTCAACGCGCGATAACGCCCGTGACCGTCCGGCCGTAGGGCCCGGTCGAACAGGAAGTGCGCCTGCAGATAGCCCGTCGCCGCAGCGAGCGACATCACGGCGGCGGCGCTGGTCCACCTGATCTCGACAACCCATCGAGATCCACCTCGTGCTCGAGGTGTGGTTGAAGATTGGCGAGCACTTCGCAGAAGAGCGGGTCCGGCGGCCGGACGGTTGGCCAACGTCTCGAAGATCCGCGATGGCGGCATCGGACCGGGTTCGCGCAACGCCGCGCACACCGTGTTCGACCACCGCATTCAACCTTCGGCTTCCGGATCCAGGGCACCTTTACGTGGGAGGTGAAATAGCGGCGGACTAACGGACCCCGGTGCGGTCCGCGACCCCACTCAACGTCACCGACGCGACGCCGGCCTCCACTGCCAACGAGCGCGCGGCTTCCACGAGCGCGGCTGCACGCACATGAACCGCAACCGGTTATGGATCGTGTTACTGGTTGGCGTTTCATCTCCTCGGTGCGGGCGCGCTGGCAGGCAAGTTGCGCCACCGCCCGAGGATAACGCACGCCATGTGCTTTGCGGGTCGGGGCGGAAGGCAGTACCGTGCGTTCACGCACGCGGTATGGGTTTCAATCCCAAATCACACTTTGGGTAAGGAGCCGACATGAAGTCCACCTAGATGCTTTACTCATCAAGATCGGGTCGCGCTCCCGCGCGGCACCGCTCGCTTGAGGTGACCGCCGCACATCTATTCTGTTCTGCGACGCCCGCCGCATTCGGTGTGCCGCCGTGTGGCGTGTCGCGGCCGAGGTGTAGTTGCATGCTCGAGCGGGTGACATGGCGAGGGGTATGGAAACGGGTGGAAGGTTGGGTGCGGTGGTCAGACCCGGGATGCGGGATGTCGCGGAAGCCCAGTCCGATGTCACCATCGCTGATCTCCGGGACGGTGGCCAACGGTCTGGTCGGGGACTCACTTTTCTGCGACGTGGTCGCCGACCTTCACTCGGACCTCGCGCACGAGGTGGATCTCGAAAGAGTGGTCGAATTCCGGGATTTGGCATTTTCAGAGTTCTGAGGCGGGTGTGGATTCCGCTGGTCATACTGGTGGTGATCGCTGCCGGAGGATTGACTGTGTCGCGACTGCACGGCGTCTTCGGCTCAGAGAAACGTACCTCTTATGCCGACACCAGAATCGACGACGCCAAACCTTACAACCCCAAGCACGTGACGTACGAGGTCTTCGGACCACCAGGGACCGTGGCAGAGATCAGCTTTTTCGACCCCAACGGTGACCCGCAGCACGTCAAGGTGCAGTTGCCGTGGTCCTTGGAGTTCCCGATCACCCAGGCGACGACCGCCGCAAGTATCGTGGCACAAGGCGATAGTGACAGCATTGGCTGCCGCATCTCGGTGGACGGTGTGGTCAAAGCCGAGAAGACGACGCATGAAGTCCAGGCCTTTACCTACTGCATGCTGAAATCTGCATGAGCGACGAAGACATGGGCAACCAGCACACCACGCCACCGCGCGTAGCGCGGACGATTCATCGATTTTCGGTGCCCATCATCTTGGCGTGGCTGGCGATCGCCGTCATCGTGGCTATCGGCGTTCCTCCACTGGAGAAGGTCGAGAAAGAGCATTCAGTATCGCTGAGTCCCAACGATGCGCCGTCGTTCAAGGCGATTAAGCGCATGAGTGAGGACTTCAAAGAAACTAATTCCGATAGTGTGGCGATGGTCGTCTTAGAGGGTCAACAATCCCTCGGCGACGATGCTCACAGGTTTTACGATCATTTGATTCGCCTGTTGGAAGCCGATCCGAATCATGTGCAGCACATCCAGAACTTCTGGGGCGATCCACTCACGGCGGCCGCCGCGCAAAGCACCGACGGTAAGGCCGTATATGTGCAATTGAACCTCGCCGGTAGGCCGGCCTCGACGATGGCGAACCAATCGGTCGAAGCCGTCCGGGCCATCGTGGCGCGGACGCCGGCGCCGCCGGGGGTCACAGCGTATGTCACCGGCCCTGCGGCAATCGTTTCGGATATGAGCGGCAGCGGCGACAAGACGGTCATCCTAATCACGTTGGTGAGCCTCGCGGTGATCTTCGGTACGTTGCTGCTCGTCTACCGTTCGGTTGTCACCGTAATCATTTTGTTGCTGTTGGTCGGGATAGAATTGCAGATCGCCCGAGGAATCGTCGCGTTTCTCGGTGATCACGGGGTTATCGGCCTGACTACCTACGCCATTAATCTGCTGGTAGCCGTAGGGATCGCGGCCGGAACAGACTACGGGATATTCTTCCTCGGGCGGTATCAGGAGGCACGTCAGGCCGGCGAGGATCGGGAAAAAGCCTTCTACACCACATACCACGGGGTCGCCAAGGTTGTCTTAGCCTCCGGCTCGACTATCGCCGGTGCGCTTTTCTGCCTCAGCTTTACCCGGCTACCCTTCTTTCAACCCATAGGCATCCCCTGCGCGGTGGGCGTATTCGTTGCGGTCGCAGTCGCGCTCACGTTGGTTCCGGCAGTTCTTGCCGCCGGAAGCCGTGTGGGTCTTTTCGAGCCCAAGCGCAAGATCAAGTCCTATGGATGGCGGCGAATAGGAACGGCGATCGTTCGGTGGCCCGGGCCCATTCTCGTCGCAACATTAGCAATTGCACTTATCGGGCTGTTGACGCTGCCAGGGTATAAACCCAGCTACAACGACATGAAGTATCTTCCTAAAGGCTTTCCCGGCGAGCTGGGGTATGAGGCCGCACAGCGACATTTTCCTCAATCGCGAATGATGACGCCCGAGATGCTATTGGTCGAGGCCGATCACGATCTGCGCAATACGGCGGATTTTCTCGTATTGAACAAACTGGCCAAAGGTATTCTCGCGGTGCCCGGTATTTCTCGGGTGCAGGCCGCAACTCGGCCCGAGGGAACCCCGATCGGACACGCGTCGATACCGTTTATGCTTAGCATGTCACAGGCCAGCCAGATACAAAATATGGCGTTCCAGCGGGGACGCATGAATGATCTCCTCAAGCAGGCCGACGAGCTAACGAAAGCGATCAACATCGTGCAGCGCATGTATGGCCTGTTGCAACAAATCGTCGCCACGACTCATAACATAAACCGCAATACCCATGACATACAGGTCCTCACGGCAGAGTTGCGCGATCACATTGCGGATTTCGAGGATTTCTTTAGGCCGATCCGTAGCTACTTCTACTGGGAAAAGCACTGCTACGATATTCCGATCTGCTGGTCGCTGAGATCCGTATTCGATTCAATCGATGGTGCTGACCAGATTGACGAGAAGCTGGCGTATCTGGTAGCAGACCTCGATCGTCTAGACGCGATCATGCCGCAGCTGCTCACCCAGTTCCCGGAGATGATCGAGATCATGCAGAGCACGCGGACCATGATGCTGGCCATGCATAGCACCATGGCCGGGACCTTCGGCCAGGTGGATGAGAATGGCGGTAACACGACAGCCATGGGGAAGGCTTTCGACGCCGCCAAAGACGACGATTCTTTCTACATTCCTCCGGACGCCTTTGAGAACAAGGACTTCCAGAGAGTCATGAAAGTGTTCCTGTCGCCGGACGGGAAAGCCGCACGTATGCTTATTTCGCTAAGGGACGATCCCGGGTCGCCCGATGGCATTTTGCGGGTCGATGCGATAAAGTCCGCGGCCGAAGAAGCGCTCAAGGGAACTCCGCTAGAAGATTCCAAGATCTACCTCACCGGCACCGCAGCGATGACGAAAGATCTGGTTGAAGGCTCTAAATACGATCTTATGATCGCGGGAGTCGCTGCGCTCTGCCTAATTTTCATCATCATGCTGATCATGACACGCGGTTTTATTGCCGCCCTGGTTATCGTAGGTACGGTGTTGCTTTCGCTGGGCGCGTCCTTCGGGCTGTCCGTACTGGTCTGGCAGTATTTACTCGGCATACAAATACATTGGGTAGTGCTCGCGATGTCGGTGATCGTACTTTTGGCGGTAGGGTCCGACTACAATTTGCTTCTGGTATCCCGGATGAAAGAGGAGATAGGCGCCGGTATAAACACGGGCATCATCCGTGCTATGGGCGGTACCGGCAAGGTGGTAACAAACGCGGGTCTGGTGTTCGCGTTCACCATGGCGTCGATGTTGGTCAGTGACCTGCGCATCATCGGTCAACTGGGCTCCACGATCGGTCTGGGTCTGCTGTTCGACACGCTGGTCGTGCGGGCGTTCATGACGCCGTCCATCGCCGCGGTGCTGGGCCGCTGGTTCTGGTGGCCGCAACACGTGCGCCCCCGGCCCGCCAGTACATTACTTCGACCGGAAGGACCCCGCCCATTGGTACGTGCCTTGCTGAGACAGCCGCGGTAAGTGGCGGATTTCCAGTTCGGGACGGGGCCGGCAATCATGGGAACCATTGCGGCACGGGGCGATAGCCACAGCATTGGCTGCCGCATCGTGGTGGACGGTGCGGCCAAAGCCGAGACGATTTCGCACGAAGTGAACGTCGTTACCTTCTGCCTGTTGAAGGCCGCATGAGAACCGAACGCCCCCAGACTCCCTTTCTAGCGCGGACGATCCGCAAGCTTTCGGTGCTCATCATCCTGGCCTGGGTAGCGCTGACTCTGATTGTGACTCTGGCAGTTCCATCGCTGGAGCAGGTCGGCCAAGCGCATTCCGTACAACTGAGTCCCAAAGACGCACCGTCGGTCCAGGCCATGATCCGCATGGGCAAGGACTTCAAAGAATCCGACTCGGACAGTTTCGCGATGATCGTGCTGGAGGGGCAGCAGCCACTCGGCGACGATGCTCACACCTACTATGCCGGATTGGTTCGCCAGTTAAGAGATGACCCGAACCATGTCGAGCATGTGCAGGATTTATGGGGGGATCGTCTCACGGCGTCGGGCGCACAAAGCGCCGATAATAAGGCCGCATATGTGCAATTGAATCTGGCCGGCAACCAAGGCACGACCTTGGGGCACGAATCCGTGGCGGCGGTCCGGGACATCGTAAACCGGACACCGCCGCCGCCTGGGGTCAAGGTCTATGTCACCGGCCCGGCAGCACTCGTAACGGATATGGTCCACAGCGGCGACAAATCCATTCTGAAGATCACCGCGCTCAGCGTCGCGATTATCTTCGTGATGCTGCTTCTTGTGTACCGTTCCGTCATCACCGTGGTTCTGCTGTTGGTCACAGTTGGGATCGAATTAGGGACGGCCCGGGGAATCGTCGCGCTTCTCGGCAATAACAATATTCTTGCACTTTCTACGTTTTCCATTAATCTGCTGGTGGCCCTCGGGATCGCGGTCGGAACCGATTACGCGATATTCTTCTTCGGTCGATATCAAGAGGCGCGCCAGGCCGGCGCGGACCCGGAAACGGCCTACTACACCACCTACCGCGGAGTCGCCCCCGTTGTCTTGGCGTCCGGTTTGACGATCGCCGGGGCAATCCTCTGCCTGAGCTTTACCCGAATGCCCATATTCCAGTCGATGGGTGTCCCATGCGCAGTGGGCATGTTCGTTGCAGTCGCGGTCGCGCTGACGCTGGTTCCGGCTGTTCTGGCCGTCGGAAGCGGCTTCGGGCTATTGGACCCCAAGCGCAGGATCGGGGTTCGTCGATGGCGCCGGGTGGGCACAGCGATTGTCCGCTGGCCAGCGCCCATTCTCGTGGCGACAATAGCCGTCGCGCTGGTCGGTCTAGTGACACTGCCGGGCTACAAAACGAGCTACAACGACCGACTCTATATACCCAAAGACATTCCCGCCAATTTGGGGTACGCCGCGGCTGATCGTCATTTCTCCCAATCGCGAATGATGCCCGAAATTCTGATGATCGAATCAAACCACGATTTGCGTAATCCGGCAGACTTCCTCGTGCTGCATAAATTAGCCAAGAGCATTTTCCGGGTTCGAGGAGTTTCTCGGGTGCAGGCCGTAACTCGCCCCGAGGGAACACCGATTGAACACACTTCGATACCTTTCCTGATCAGCATGCAAAACGCGGCCCAGCTCCAAAATATTACGTATATGAAAGAGCGCGTAAATGACATGCTCAAGCAGGCCGACTTGATGACCAAACAAATCGCGCTGACAAAGCGCATGTACGAATTGCAGCAGCAGCTCAACGCCATTACTCACCACACAATCGGCGTGACGAAAGAAATGTCCGCCATTACGGATGAATTAGAAGATCACATTTCGGATTTTGAAGACTTCTTTAGGCCAATTCGAAGCTACTTTTACTGGGACAAGCACTGCGCCGATATCCCAATATGCAAGGCGTTGAAGTCGGTATTTGACTCGATCGACGCCATCGATGCGCAAAGCGATAAACTCCATGAGAACCTGAGGTATCTGGACAAGCTGGACGTGCTATTGCCGGAGATAAATCAGCTGATCCTTCCGATAATCGCGACCATGGAATACGCGCGGACGACGGTGCTGGCGACGCACAGCACGATGTCCGGGATCATCAGCGAAGTCGACGAATCGACCCAGAACGCCACCGCCATGGGACAGGCGTTCGACGCGGCAAAGAATGACGACTCCTTCTTTCTGCCGCCGGAGGTTTTCCAGAACCCGGACTTCCAGCGCGCGATGAATTCCTTCCTGTCTCCGGACGGGAAAGCGGCGCGGTTCATCATTTCACATAAGGGCGACCCCGCGACGCCCGAGGGGATAGCGCGTATCGATCAGATAAGGGGGGCGGCCGAGGAGGCTCTCAAAACGACACCTCTGGAAGACGCCAAGATCTATATCGCCGGCACTGCGTCGACATTCAAGGACTTTCGAGACGGCTCCGATTACGATCTATGGATCGCGGGAGTTGGTGCGCTCTGCCTTATTTTCATCATCATGCTCATCATCACGCGAAGCTTGATTGCCGCCCTTGCCATCGTGGGTACGGTGGCACTTTCGTTGGGCGCATCGTTTGGGCTATCGGTGCTGGTCTGGCAATATGTTCTGGGCATCAAATTGCACTGGATGGTGCTTCCGATGTCTGTGATCATCCTTTTGGCGGTAGGGTCCGACTATAATTTGCTTCTGGTATCCCGGATAAAAGAGGAAATAGCCGCCGGCATAAACACGGGCATCATCCGTGCAATGGGCGGCACCGGCAAGGTCGTGACGAACGCGGGCCTGGTGTTCGCGTTCACCATGACGTCCATGGCGGTCAGCGACCTGCGCATTCTCGCTCAAGTGGGTACCACCATCGGCCTGGGTCTGATGTTCGACACACTGGTCGTGCGCTCGTTCATGACGCCGTCTATCGCCGCGCTGCTCGGACGTTGGTTCTGGTGGCCGCAAATAGTGCGCCCACGCCCGGCCAGCTACATGCTTCGGCCTTTGGGACCGCGCCCTCTGGTCCGGTCCTTGCTGCTAAGGGAGGAGCCCCGCGACGACGACGCGGTCACAGCCGAGCTCCCGAGGATAACGGATGATCGCGCCCGATCGAATTCGTAACGGTTAGCGCCAGCATCCCGCGAAGCCTTTGCCAGCTCGCGGCCAAGCCGGGATGCAACCGCAGGTCGGCCACGTCGGGCTCGGCGACCCAGCGCAGCTCGGCGCTCTCGACGCAGGCCACGACTTGCAGCAGCTTGGCCGCGTCGGCGATGACGGTGGTGTAGGTCCAGCCGGTGCCGACCGGCGCGGCGGTGACCACCGAGGCCCGGAGGTCGATCTGATCGGGGCGGACGCCGGTCTCTTCGTGGGCTTCGCGCAGCGCGGCCCGCTCGGGGGTCTCGTGGCTGTCGCGGGCGCCGCCAGGCAGCCCCCAGGTGCCGCCCTGGTGGCTCCATAACGCTCGGCGTTGCAGCAGCACGGCTGGTGCGCCGTCTGGTGCCGGGGCGCGCAGCAGCAGACCGGCTGCCCCATACCGGCCCCAATAGCGATTGCCTGTGGCCGAGACCACCCATCCGTTACCGTCGCCCCGCACCAGCCCACGATATGCGCCGCGACTACATCAGAGCCCTAAAGACGCGCGCGACTGCGTTGACCATCAAATTAAATGCTCGCCAACGCTTACCCAAGCTTCTCTACGTCGGTGAATGCTGAGATTGGTTGAAGTTCAACGGTTTTGACGCGAGGACGAGGCAATTACCCCATCGAGGCGTCGTTCATCAGAAAATCTCCGTCCAGAATAGCGTGGTTAACCTGCGCGTCATGTGCTGCACCCCAACAACTTTCGATAGAAATTCTTTATCAGACGATAAGCAATTGTTTATTGACGCAGGCGCTACTGCCCGCCAATAGTGGCGACGGTGTGGCAAGTGGCTATCCGCCCACTGTGAAACGCTCGACGGCGAAGCGCCGGCCGGGCGACCTGAGAAGGGTGCATCGTGACAACCGTCGGCTTGCTGGATCGTTCGAGAATCGTCGCCGGATCCGGATGGAGTCGCTGGCTGGTTCCTCCCGCCGCACTGTCCATCCACCTTGCCATCGGCTCGGCCTACGCCTGGAGCGTCTTCAAGATCCCGCTGGAGAAATCGCTGCACATCTCCGGGACCGCCAGCGCGCTGCCGTTCACCATCGGCATTGTGATGCTGGGCCTCTCGGCCGCGGTATTCGGCACGCGCGTCGACCACTACGGGCCCCGCTGGGCAATGTTCGTTGCCACCGTCTGCTTCTGCAGCGGGCTGCTGATCGCGGGATTCGGAGTGTCGATCCGTGAATACTGGCTCGTCGTGGTCGGTTACGGCGTGATCGGCGGCATCGGCCTCGGTATCGGCTACATCTCGCCGGTGTCCACGTTGATCAAGTGGTTTCCAGACCGGCCGGGCATGGCGACCGGCCTGGCTATTATGGGCTTCGGCGGCGGAGCGCTGATCGCATCGCCGTGGACCAACAGCCTGCTCAACACGTTCGGCCGGAATAGCAGCGCCGGCGTCGCCAACACCTTCCTCGTGATGGGCTGCACGTACGCGGTGTTCATGTCGATGGGGTGGCTGTTGATCCGGGTGCCGGCACCGGGATGGACACCGGGCGACTGGAAACCCAAGCCGCACAAAGCCGGATCGTTGGTCACGACCGCCAGCGTGTCGGCCGCAAACGCGATCAAGACACCCCAGTTCTGGCTGCTATGGGTGGTGCTCTGTTTCAACGTGACCGCCGGAATCGGCATCCTGGAAAAGGCGTCGCCGATCTACCAGGACTTCTTCCCGAAGGCCCCCAGTGCGGCCGTGCTCGCCTCCGCCGCTGCCGGATACGTCGCGCTGCTGTCGCTGGCCAACATGCTCGGCCGGATCGGCTGGTCGTCGTTCTCAGATGTGCTGGGCCGCAAGAACATCTACCGGCTCTATCTCGGCGGCGGCGCACTCTTGTATACGACGCTGGCCCTGACGACGAACTCCAACAAGGTGATCTTCCTGGTGTGTACCCTGCTGATCCTGTCGTTCTACGGCGCGGGGTTTGCAACGGTTCCGGCGTACCTGCGCGACTTGTTCGGCACATATGAGGTTGGCGCCATCCACGGCAGGTTGCTGACCGCGTGGTCGGCCGCGGGCGTGCTGGGCCCACTCATTGTCAATGCCATCGCGGACACGCAGAAGGCGGCCGGAAAGCATGGCCCAGACCTTTACATCGTGTCGTTTGTGGTGATGATCGCCCTGCTGGTTGTCGGCCTGATCTGCAACGAGCTGATCAGGCAGGTGGCCCCCAAACATCACGAGCCTGCATCGCCCGATGACGCCTTGTTGGCGCCTGAGGCGGTTCCCGACCGGCAGCCGGAGAAGCAACGATGACCAGCCCGAGAACGCCAGCACCTACCGACCGCCAGCCCGACCGGCGCGTCTCCCCAGCCCTCAGCGCGCTCGCCTGGCTGTGGGTGGCCCTCCCGTTCACCTATGGCGTTTGGCAACTTTTCGCGAAGATCACGCAATTGTTCAGCAACTGACCAGTGAGCACTCAACCAGTCTGGTAATGCGCCGCAATTTCTTTAGGCTGTCGCTGCGAGGCGGGCAAATCGGCATACCCCGAACTTCCTGTGACGTCTGGGAATCATGGGTCGGACCAGAACCGCTCCCCCAACCCGCACCATGAGCCCGCAAACACCCTGCGCTAAGTCGCCCGGCCCGGTACGCTGCGATCCGCCCCGGTCAGCGGCCCCGGGTGGGCGATTTGCCAAGGAGACCAACCGATGAGTGCGCGTAATGAGTTGCAGTCCAACCGATTCAAACCACCGACCGGTCTTCGCAGAGTGGTGGCCGCCTCCATGGCCGGCACCGTCGTCGAATGGTACGAGTTCTTCCTCTACGGCACCGCGGCCACGCTGGTATTCAGCAAGGTGTTCTTCCCTAAGAGCGGCAACGATCTCGACGCCATCCTCGCCGCGTTCGTCACCTATGCCGTCGGCTTCGCCGCCCGCCCAATCGGCGGCATCGTGTTCGGCCAACTCGGTGATCGGTACGGGCGCAAGAGGCTGCTGCAGTTCAGCTTGCTGCTGGTAGGCGCCGCCACCTTCCTCATGGGCTGTCTGCCGACGTTCGCACAGGTCGGGTATTGGGCCCCCGCCCTGCTGGTGACGCTGCGGTTCTTACAGGGTTTCGCCGTCGGCGGCGAGTGGGGCGGCGCGGTTCTGCTCGTCGCCGAACACAGCCCCAACCAAAGCCGCGGGTTCTGGGCGAGCTGGCCGCAGGCCGGCGTGCCCGGCGGCAACTTGCTGGCCACGGTGGTGCTGCTGTTTCTCACGTGGAAACTGTCGGACGCGGAGTTCCTCAGCTGGGGCTGGCGGGTCGCCTTCTGGCTGTCGGCGATCGTCGTCCTGATCGGGTACTACATCCGGACCAAGGTCACCGACGCGCCGATCTTCGTCGAAGCACAGCAACAGGCCCTGCAATCCAAGGCCAGGTCGCTCGGTGTGGTCGAGGTGTTGAAGCGTTACCCACGCGGCGTTTTCACCGCCATGGGTCTGCGTCTGGCCGAAAACACCATGTACTACCTGGTGGTTACCTTCTCGATCACCTATCTCAAGGTGCACGTCCACGCGAACACCGTGGCAATCCTTCGGTGGCTGCTGGTCGCGCATGCCGTGCACTTTGTGGTCATCCCATTCGCCGGACATCTCAGCGACCGATTCGGCAGGCGCCCAATCTATTTCATCGGCACCCTGGGCGCAGCCGCTTGGGGATTCTTTGCGTTCCCGATGATGGACAGCGGCCGCAACGCGATCATCATGTCGGCGATCGTCATCGGCCTGGTCTTCCACGGCTTCATGTATGCGCCCCAGCCGGCGGCCATGGCAGAGATGTTTCCAACCCGAATGCGTTATTCCGGGGTGTCGCTGGGCTATCAGGTCACCTCTATCGTGGCCGGCTCGCTGGCACCGATCATTGCCGTTCGCCTGCTAGCGACGTACAAATCCGCGCTGCCCATCGGCTGGTATCTCGGGGCTACGGCTGTGGTGACCGCCGTGGCCGTCCTGGCCTGCCGCGAAACCAAGGGCGTGGATTTGGCGGCCATCGACCTGGCCGATACTCAGCGTCTGGGGGTCGCTGCCGGCCTGGTCGGCAATGCCCCCGCCAAATAAGGCTTGCTGGTGCCCGCCCCGTCAGCGGAAGATCTGCGTTTCCGCATTTCAGCTGCCATTTGGTAGCGCAGGCGACCGGGTCGGCCGGCGATGTTTGTCAATCGCCGAGGATGGCAATGCACCGTTGGAGGCAGGCGCGTCAGCCGGATGCCGCGCCTGCCCAGGTCCCGTCGGTTCAACCCGAGAGCCGACGGGACCGACCATATCGGGGACTGTTCAGCGTCAACCTGGAGTACCGTGCGGCGTATGGACGGCTCGGCAGGTGTGTGGATTCTCGGCGGCTACCAGAGCGATTTCGCTCGCAATCTCAGCAAAGAAAACCGTGACTTCGCGGCTTTGACCGCAGAGGTCGTCGAGGGCACGCTCGCCTCGGCGAAGGTGGACGCCGCCGACATCGGGGTTATCCACGTCGCAAACGCTTTCGGTGAGATGTTCGCCAGACAGGGCCACCTCGGGGCGATGCCTGCCACGGTCTGCGACGAGCTCTGGGACACGCCTGCCTCGCGACACGAAGCCGCGTGCGCGTCCGGCAGCGTAGCGACGCTGGCGGCAATGGCGGACCTGCGCTCGGGCGCCTACGACACCGCGCTCGTCGTCGGGATCGAGCTGGAGAAGACCGTGCCAGGTGACACCGCCGCCCAGCACCTCGGCGCCGCCGCATGGACCGGACATGAGGGGGCCGACGCACGCTACCTATGGCCATCGATGTTCGCGCAGGTCGCCGACGAGTACGACCGTCGCTACGGTTTGGATGACACGCACTTGAGGGCTATCGCGCAGCTCAACTTCGCCAATGCACGGCGCAACCCCAACGCTCAGACCCGCGGCTGGACCATTCCCGACCCGATCACCGACGACGACGCGACCAACCCGATCACCGAAGGCCGGTTGCGCCGGTTCGACTGCAGCCAGATGACCGACGGCGGCGCGGGATTAGTTCTGGTCAACGACGCCTATCTGGCGGACCATCCCGATGCACGCCCGATCGGTCGCATCGACGGCTGGGGACATCGCACCGTCGGGTTGGGTCTGCGGCAGAAACTGGACCGCACTGCGGACAATCCTCTGGAAACTTACGTGCTTCCGCATGTGCGGGCCGCGGTGCTCGACGCGTTGCGCCGCGCGCAGGTGACCCTCGACGACGTCGATGGGTTCGAGGTGCACGACTGCTTCACCCCCAGCGAATACCTGGCCATCGACCACATCGGGCTGACCGGCCCGGGCGAAGCGTGGAAAGCCATTGAAAACGGCGAGATCGAGCTCGGCGGCCGGCTGCCGATCAACCCCAGCGGAGGACTGATCGGCGGTGGACACCCGGTCGGGGCTTCCGGCGCGCGGATGCTGCTCGACGCGGCGAAGCAGGTCAGCGGTGCCGCCGGCGATTACCAGGTCGAGGGTGCGAAAACCTTCGGCACCCTGAATTTCGGCGGCAGCACCGCCACCACCGTCAGCTTCGTTGTCAGTACTACCGAAGGTTCCTGACATGGATGTCGAGATCGTCGGCAAGTTCCTGTCGACCCTGCCCGAGGACGACGACCACCCCTACCGGACCGGTCCGTGGCGGCCGCAGACCACCGAGTGGGACGCCGACACCCTCACCCCTGTCCAGGGGGAGATCCCCCGCGATCTAGACGGCATCTACCTGCGCAACACCGAAAACCCGTTGCACCCGGCGCTGAAGAGCTATCACCCCTTCGACGGCGACGGCATGCTGCACGTGGTCGGCTTCCGCGACGGAAAAGCCTTCTACCGCAACCGCTTTGTCCGTACAGACGGCTTTCTGGCGGAGAACGAGGCGGGCGAGCCGCTGTGGGCGGGATTGGCCGAGCCGGTACAGTTGGCCAGGCGCGAGGAGGGCTGGGGGGCCCGGACCCGGATGAAGGACGCGTCGAGCACCGACGTCGTCGTCCACCGGGGCATCGCGCTGACCAGCTTCTACCAGTGCGGTGACCTGTACCGGATCGACCCGTACTCGGCCAATACGCTCGGCAAGGAGACCTGGAACGGCGGCTTCCCGTTCGACTGGGGCGTGTCGGCACATCCGAAGGTGGACAACAAGACCGGCGAACTGCTGTTTTTCAACTACAGCAAGCAAGACCCGTACATGCGCTACGGGGTCGTCGACCGGAGCAACGAGCTGGCACACTACGTCGACATTCCGTTGCCTGGGCCGCGGCTGCCGCACGATATGGCGTTCACCGAAAACTACGTGATACTCAACGATTTCCCGTTGTTCTGGGATCCGAGACTGCTCGAGCACGAAGTGCACCAGCCGCGGTTCTATCCGGACATTCCGTCGCGCTTCGCGGTGCTGCCGCGCCGGGGCTCGACTGGGGAGATCCGGTGGTTCGAGGCGGACCCGACGTTCGTGCTGCACTTCGTCAACGCCTACGAGGATGGCGACGAGATCGTGCTGGACGGCTTCTTCGAAGGCGATCCGCAGCCGCTGGACACGGGCGGAACCAAGTGGGACAAGCTGTTTCGTTTCCTGGCGCTGGATCGCCTGCAACCCCGGCTGCACCGGTGGCGATTCAACCTGGTCACCGGCACGGTGAAAGAAGAGCAACTGTGTGACTCCATCACCGAGTTCGGGACCATCAACGCCGACTATGCGACAAGTAACTACCGCTATGCGTACGCCGCCACCGGTAAACCGGGCTGGTTCTTGTTCGACGGGCTGGTGAAACACGATCTGCTCACCGGACACCAGGAGGGCTATTCGTTCGGTGGCGGTGTCTATGGAAGCGAGACCGCGATGGCGCCACGGGTTGGCAGTACCGGTGAGGACGACGGCTACCTGGTCACCCTCACCACCGACATGAACGCCGACGCGTCTTATTGCCTGGTCTTCGACGCTGGCCGGATCGCTGACGGCCCGGTGTGCAAACTCCAACTGCCGGAACTGATTTCCAGCGGCACGCATTCGACCTGGGTTGCAGGTGCGGAGTTGCGGCGCTGGGATACCGCCGAGTCGCCGGCCGACGCTGTTGGGCTATGACAATGTGGCCTGGCCCTAGCCATCGGACAACGCACTGGCCCATGCAGTTAGCGTCGATCGGCGGTATCCGTTTCGCCCGCCGCTCGTCGAACTTCGACGAGACGGTGCGGTTTTACCGTGAGCTGGTGGGTCTGCCGCTGTACGAGACGTTCGAGGCTAGCTACGACAGCAACGGCGCGATCTTCGGCCTGCCCAGCTGGAACCTGACGCTGGAAATCGTTGAGGCCGCCGACGAGGTCGCCGTCGATAGCCATGAACAGCTGTGTCTGTATTTCCCTGACAAGCAGTCACAGCAGGCAGCAATCGCACGCCTGCAGCAGGCGGGGCTGGAACCCGTTGAGCAGCATCCGTACTGGGCAGCGACGGGAGCCGTCACTTATCGCGACCCGGATGGGCGCGAAGTGGTGTTCGCGCCCTTCGTGTTTGGAGTCAACGAGCCAGACGACAGTTCCGCGTCAGGCAAGCACGAGTTCCCGTCGGCGTAAGGGCTCACCGCCCGGCTCGACCGGCGGTTAGTGCGGCGGCCAGTGTCCAAACCGAGCAGACCACCGCGCATACCGCGCCGACCGCGCCGACATAGAGCCCGTATTCGGCCGACACCGGCGGGTTGACGTTGAGCTTGTAATACCACACCGTGAGGGCCACGATGAGCAGCGAAATGGCCAGCGCGGCAATCGAAGCAAGCCTCACCGACAGGCCGCGGCCCAGCAGCGCCCCGGCCACCAGCAGCGTCGATGACAGCAACACGATGAGCTGGCCAGCACCGAACCCGGGCGGAAGTTGCAGGCTGCCATGAGTGCCCCCGATCGCGTTGGCCCAGCCGCCGCCGTTGACCTTCGTCGTCAGCCACGGCATCCAGGCGCTGACCCACACGACCGCGGCGAAAAGCGCCACCAGCCAACCAGGGTGCAGGCGCCGGATCATGGTTGCGACAGTAGCCGACTTCGACCCGGGCTTGCTCGACCGAGCGTCACGCCAGCGTCGCGCTCACCCTTGAGCTGGGGGCACCGCCCGCTTGCGGGGGACACGCTAGCGTGGCGACCGAGACGACCTTACGTCTGCAGCGAGGACAGGTTGAACACCGCGCCCGTCGGGTCGGCCGCCTGAGCCAGCCGACCGTACGGGGTGTCCTGAGCCGGCCGCAGCACCGCGCCGCCGTTGTCGGTGATTACCAGCAGCGTCTTGTCGACATCCTCGGCACCGAGGTAGACGGCCCAATGCGACGGCACGCCGTCAGGCAGGAACTTGGCGCCGTCCATCACGCCGAGCAGCTGTTGATCGCCAAACCAGGCTGTGGTGTAACGGAATTCGTCGGTGTCGGAAATCTGCTCGGTCCGCCATCCGAAAACCGCGCGGTAGAAGTCGACAGCGGCGCGGTGGTCACGAGTGGTCAGTTCATGCCACACCGGGGCGCCGGCCTCGCCGATCACCTCGAAGCCGAGGTGCTCCAGCGGCTGCCACAAACCAAAGAACGCTCCCGTTGGGTCAGTCGCCATGGCCATGAAGCCCTTGGCGGGTACCTCCATGGGTCCCATGCACACCGAGCCGCCCGCCGACCCCAGCGTGGACGCGGTCGCGTTGATGTCGGCGGTGTGGAGGTAGGTGGTCCAGCCGTCCGGCGCTTGAGACTCGGGGTTGTTGGCCATCATGCCGGCGACGGGGTGGCCGTCCTTGGCGGCGTTGACATATCCGCCGTACTCGGGCCCGGCGGACTCGAACGTCCAGCCGAATACCGTGCCGTAGAAGTCCTGGGCACGGTCGACGTTCGATGACGCCAGATCGATCCAGCAGGGAGCGCCCGCCGGCGCGCCATTACGGATGGGCACGATGACCTCCTTGTTATACAGGCCCCGGATCGGGGTTCAGCTATACCGACTGCCCGCGAACCGGAAACTCATCGGCCGGGCTTTTGACGGCCAACACCTGATCGACACCCATCCGGCCCTCCTCGAAGGCCAGCTCGCCGCCGGCCAGATACAACCGCCACACCCGGGCGACTTCCTCGCCTACCAGTCAGGTAGGCGCGCGCCACGCCGAGTTCGCCTGACCGCCAAAGCAATCGATGCAGAGCCCGACGCGACCGCACAACCAGTACAGGGCCGTCGGCGGGCCCGGCCTCACTTCCGTCCCACGCGCGGATCCGAACCGGCGGGCCGGCGCCGACGGTGGTTCGAAGCAGGTCCGCCAGACGGTCAGCGACGGGCGCCACGATCCCCGTTCATGCTGGGATCGGGCCGTGTGAACACGGTAACGAAGTTCTGCAGCGATTCGCGGATATCGGTTTTCAGCGCCGCGGCCACGATCATGCCGATCGGCCCGAACAGCGCCGGGCCACCGAGGTGCACGTTGAAGCTGACGACGGAGCCGTCGCCCTTGGGCTGAACTTTGGCGATCAGCTTGACCTTGACACCGCCGACACCGTCGCCGTTGAGCGTCATAGCTTCCGGCGGCTTGTAATGCACGATCGTCCATTTGATCCGGTTGGGCATGCCCTTGACCTCGACATAGGACTCGATGACCGTGCCCTTCTCCAGGACGTCGGGCAACTTGCTGCGCCATACTCGGTGGATGGTCAGCCAGTCCTTGAACCGGGACAGGTCGGAGGCGTGCTTCCAGGCCTCCTCGGGCGGCAGCGGTACGTCGATGGATCCGGAGACTTTCGCCATGTGCTCAGTTCTGCTGGTCGCCCTTGGCAACGTTATCGGCGGCCTTCTTGGCCTCTTCCTGCACCTTGTGGATCGTGTCGGTGTACTTGCTGTCCAGGATTCCCATGGCTACCGAGCCTAACTTGTCGGCGCGATTGGCCCGGCCGGCTCTCGCCACAATCGCGGCTGCACACCGAGCATCCTGGCCCGAATCCACCACATCGCCTCGATCGCCGCGGCTCCCAGCACCCCGATCCCCAGCGCGGTGGACGTCACCACGAGATTCGATGGGTCAAGGAAGAATTTCTTCTGCGCCAGCGGGAGGCTGAAAATCACCACATACGCCAGGCCCGAGGCGATTACCAGGGCCAACCGCCACCACTGGTAGGGACGCGCCACCACGGCGAGCACCCAGAGTGCGGTCACCAGCAGTGTGATCAGCGCCGCCGTCGACGCCTGATCCTGTTGTTGCCACGTCGCGTGACGGCCCTTGTAGGCCACCAGGTACGAGACGAAAGTCGCCACGCCGACGACAAGCCCGGACGGCAGCGCCGACGTCACCACCCGCCGGACGAAGCCGGGATGAGCGCGCTCATTGTTGGGCGCCAGCGACAGGATGAAGGACGGGATTCCGATCGTGAACCACGCCGCGATGGTGACGTGGATCGGCTGAAACGGATACAGCAGCGGGTCCGCGTGCAGCGGTTTGGAAAACAAGCACTCGATACCCACCAGCAGCGCCAGCAGCGCCGAGTACACGGTCTTGGTCAAAAACAGGTTGGCGACCCGCTCGATGTTGCCGATCACCCGCCGGCCCTCGCCGACAACATAAGGCAGCGTGGCAAATCTGTTGTCCAGCAACACGATCTGCGCTACCGTCCGGGAGGCAGGGCTGCCCGCGCCCATCGCGACACCGATGTCGGCATCCTTGAGGGCCAGCACATCGTTGACGCCGTCACCGGTCATCGCGACGGCGTGCCCGCGCGATTGCAGGGCGTGCACGATGGCACGTTTCTGATCCGGCCGCACTCGGCCGAAAGTGGTATGGGTCTCCAGCGCGTCAGCCAGGTCGCCCTGGTCCGCGGGGAGTTGACGCGCATCCATCGTCTCACCGTGCAACCCCAACTTGTCGGCCACCGCGCCGACCGACACCGCGTTGTCGCCGGAGATCACCTTCACCGAAACACCTTGGGCAGCAAAATAATCCATTGTCTGGCGGGCGTCGGGCCGCACCTTCTGCTCGAGCACCACAAGCGCGACCGGGGTAACCTGGCCCGGCGCCTGCGGCTGGTCCACGGCCACGTCGCCGCAACCCAACAACAGCACCCGCAACCCCTGCGCCCCGATCCGCTCGGCCTGTTCCGCGGCCGCCGAAGCCGGGTCGAGCAGCACATCGGGCGCCCCGATCAACCAGTTACCGTGGTCGCGGTAGGACACCCCGCTCCACTTGGTGGCCGACTTGAAAGGTGCTGTCGCGGTGGCGATCCAGCCGGGTGGCTTGTCGTATGTCTCGGCGATCGCCTGCATGCTGGCGTTGGGTCGGGCGTCGGCTGCGGCCAGCGAGGCCAGCACGTCGGCGACAGGCTCCTGCCGAGCAGTCAGTTCCTCGACGCCTGAGACCCGCATGCCGCTTTCGGTCAACGTGCCCGTCTTGTCGGCGCAGACCACGTCGACGCGGGCCAATCCCTCGATGGCCGGCAACTCCTGCACCAGGCACTGACGTTGACCGAGCCTGATGACGCCAACCGCGAACGCGATCGATGTCATCAGCACGAGGCCTTCGGGCACCATCGGCAATAGCGCGCCCACCATCCGCAGCACCGACTGCCGCCACCCCGCGTGGGTCGTGAACAACTGGGTGTAGATCGTCAGCAGCCCTGCCGGCACCAACAGGTAGGTGACGAATTGCAGAATCCTGTTAATGCCGTTGCGCAGTTCGGATTTCACCAGGGTGAACTTGCTGGCCTCCTCGGCCAGCGTGGCCGCATAAGCTTGCGGACCCACCTTGGTGGCACGGTAGGCACCGCTACCAGCGACGACGAAACTGCCCGACATCACCGCATCGCCAATGTCCTTGGCGATCGGGTCCGCCTCACCGGTCAGCAGCGATTCGTCGACCTCCAGGTTCTCCTCCTCGACGATCTCGCCGTCGACGACGATCTGGTCCCCGGGGCCGAGCTCGATGATGTCGTCGAGCACCACCTCGCTGGGCAACAGCGTTCGAGTCCCGGATTGCCTGCGAACCAACGGCTTCGCCTGCCCGATGATCGCCAGCTTGTCCAGCGTCTGCTTGGCCCGGATCTCCTGGATCATGCCGATGACGCTGTTGGCGATGATGAGCAGGCCAAACAGCCCGTTGATCACCGAACCCGTCACCAACACGATCGCCAGCAGCACGCCCAGGATGGCGTTGATCCGGGTGAACACGTTCGCCCGGACGATATCCGCAACGCTGCGCGCGGCGCGTTGCGGAACGGCGTTGCCCTTACCTTCGGCTACCCGCTGCGCCACCTCCGCATCGGTCAGGCCTCTGGTCAGCGATGCGGTCACCTGGGAAACGTTTCCAGCTTGCTGCAAATCGTTCCGGGCGGGGCGTTTTCATCCGTCAACATAACGCCAGCGGTTTACGTATCAGAGGCCCGGCCCTCTGCCAGCCTGTCGCGCAGAGTCTTCGGCCGTATATCGGGCCAATTCTGTTCGATGTAATCCAGACACGCGGCGCGGTCCGCTTCGCCGTAGACCACCCGCCAGCCGGCGGGAACATCGGCAAAGGTCGGCCACAGGCTGTGTTGCTCCTCGTCGTTGACCAGGACGAAAAAGCTGCCGTTGTCGTCATCGAACGGATTGATGCTCACCAGTTCTCCAGACCGTCTAATCGAAATCAGTGAAACGTTCCACACCATACCGGAGGCCAGCAAGGCCGCCAGAGAAAGCATGCCCAGACGCTGACAGTCCAACACCGGCACCCCCGCCCTGACCTGCGGTCACGACAACCGATCCAGCCTCAAACACACCGGGTGCCGAGTCACTTGGGCTCAAGGTCCGTGCCGGAAAGGTGTCCAAGAGTCGGCTTGACGCGATGCCGCCGCCGGCGATTTTGCATTGGGCGCCGATGACGAGCTTGGCAGCCAGCGGAACAGAGACCGTTTAACCGGTCATCGGGTAAACGTTCCCAGCTTGTCTGAGTTGTAGTACTCCAAATTCAGCGTATTTCCGGCGAAGGTCGCCTTGGAAATCGTACCGGGCGGGGCGTTTTCATCCGTCAACTTGAACGTGAAGATGTCACTGTCCCAGTGCGCCAAGGTGAACGTCTGGTTTTTCGGCCCCAGCGCCAGCTGCAGTGCGCCGTCGCGTTCGGTCACGGTGGCCGGACCCCAGTAGTCATTGGCGTACACGCCAACGTAGTCGCTCAGCGGTCTGGCCGGCACGGGGTTGTCCGGGGGCTGCTTGCCGACCAGCGAGCCCTGCGGGTCGTTGATCGGGGCGATCGCCTTCTTGTACAGGGGCGCCCAGTCCTCGCGTACCTGGCCGTACTGCACCAGATCCATGAATTGCGCGGTCAGCGTTTCCGGCACGCCGAAGGGGGCGGCGTTGGTCAGGGCGATGATCGCGAGGTCCTCGGACGGCATCACCACGAAGTTCGTCGCCTCCCCCATCGTGAAGGCGCCGGAATGGCTGTAGGTCGTGCGACCCGACGAGTTCACCGACACGGCGAACCCGTGACCGTAGAAGCTGGCCCGCGCCTTCGGGTCCGCCGGGGGCGTCGAAACGGACTGCGGGGTAATGGCGGGCAGCAGGGCCTCCGGTGAGGTGATCCGCTGGCCGTTGTAGTTCCCGTTGGCCAGCACCATCGTCAGCCAGCGGGCCATATCGTTGACCGACGAACTCACCCCGGCGGCCGGCGACTGGGGATCCGGATCCCGCTGGAAGCGCGGCTCCCACTTGTCTCCGACTTTGACGTGATTGACGGCGTGGTTGGGCCGGGCCATGAAGTCGGCGAACCGTGAACTCGTCGACGCCATCCCCAGCGGGCGGTAGAGCACCTCGTCGGACAGGTCCTCCCACGGTTTGCCCGCGGCGCCGGCCACCGCCTCCGCAGCGGCTGTCAGGCCGAGGTTGGTGTAGGCGTAGCTGATTCGAAATGGCGCCAGCGGCAGGTGCCGCAGCCGCTCCAGCGTCTGGCGGCGGTCATAGTCCAGATCCTCCAGTTGGTCGCCGGCGTGGCCGGGCAGCCCGGAGCGATGCGAGTAGAGGTCGGCGATGGTCACGTGGCTGGTGACGTAGGGATCCGACAGGGCGAACCACGGCAGCTTGTCCGCCACCGGCGTGTCCCAGGTGACCACATTGTCGGTCACTTCGTGCGCCACCACCGTCGCGCCGACCGACTTGGAGATCGACGCCAACTGGAAGACGGTGTCGGCGTCGACGTTGTTGTCTTGACCGTCGCCTTTACTTGCGTCCTTGACGCCGAAGCCCTTGGCATACATCGTCTTTCCGCCGTGGACAACGGCCACCGCCATTCCCGGGATGCCGGTGTTTTTCATCAGGTCATTCACCAGGCCGTCGACTTTGGATACGGCGTCGTCGATGCGGCCGGCGGGGATCTGAAGACCCGACACCTCGTTGGGAGGCGCATCCGACAACGGCGACGGGGACGGCGGCGGGCTGGATACGCGTGGCGCGGGCCTACATCCCGTCAACGCCAGTAGGGCCACCATGACAGCGGCTGCCGCCGCTCGTTTCGTCATGGCCGCACTTTAGACCGTGTGGCGCGTGGGATCCTTCCTGACGCGATCCAGACCGTGGCCGGCTCAGCTAATCAGAGCCGCCACCAGGGGTTGAACCGCAACGGCCCGCCCGGATCAATCCGCTGACCGGGCAAAGGCACGGCGACCTGGACGTGCTCAGGCTCGGCCGCCTTGAGCACCCGCTCGACCGGCTCGGCCCACGGGTGCGGCGCCAGGCGGAAGGTGCCCCAGTGGATGGGCACCAGCAGTCCTGAGCCCGAGTCGGTGACGTCGAGATGGGCCCGCACCGCCTCCTCGGGGTTCATGTGGATGTCCGGCCACGCCGTGTTGTAGGCGCCGACAGGCAGCAGGGTCAGGTCGAACGGTCCGTGGTCCGCGCCGATCTGCGCGAAACTCTTGGTGTAGCCGGTATCGCCGCCGAAATACGCTCGATGACTCGGGCCGATCAACGCCCACGACGCCCACAACGTGTTGTTGCGGGTAAAAAACCGCCCCGAGAAGTGCCGCGCCGGCATGCAGATGACGGTGAGCTCGTCGACCTGAGCGCTCTGATTCCAGTCGAGCTCGACGATCCGGTGCTCGGGGATGCCCCATGACCGAAGGTGGGCACCGACACCCAGCGGAACGAAGAACGGGGCCCGCTGCGCGCGAGCCAACGTCATCACCGTGTCGATATCGAGATGGTCGTAGTGGTCATGGCTGATGACCACCGCGTCGACGGCGGGCAGCCCCTCCAGTTGCACCGGCGGCGGGTGCAGCCGCTGCGGCCCGACGATGTCCGACGGCGAGCAGCGGTCACTCCACACCGGATCGGTGAGCACCCGGTAACCGTCAATTTCCACCAATGCCGTCGAGTGACCGAACCAACTGACAGCGAGCCGGCTGGCGTCACCCCGGTAGATCTCCGGCGCGGCCAACGGGATCGGCGCTTTGGGCCGGCTCGCACTGTTGGCACCGATCAACTCCCACGCGATGAGCCGCAGTTGCTCGCGGTCCATGATGTACACCGAAGCGGGGTCGAGGTTTTCGAAGACGCCGTCGTGGTAGTTCGGCGACGCCTCCGAAACAGCCCGGATCGCGGCAGGGTCAGCACCCAGCGCCGCCGGCGCGCCATGCAGCGCCCGTAACAGCCACCCGCCGGCGGCCAGCGAGGCCGTGCCGGCGGCAAGCCGCAGCGCCGAGCGCACCTTTAAGCCCCCTGGAAGTTCGGTGGCCGCTTCTCCACCCGGGCGATCTGCGCCTCGATGACATCCTTGCTGGCCCAGGCCTTGTCGAAGAGCTCCTTGTGTTCCGGCGACGCCTCCTCGATGGCGTCGTCGTTGAGCACGCGTTTGGCGTGCTGGATCGCCAGCGGCGCCAGCCCGGCGGTCTCGGCGGCCCAGGCCTGGGCGTCGGCCAGGGTCCCGATCCGGTTGGCCATTCCGGTCTGCAGCGCCGTGTCGGCGGTCAGCTTCTCCGCGGTCAGCAGCATCGCGCGGGCGCGCCCGTGACCGACCAGCGATGACAGTCGGCGGATACTCCAGTTATCAAGGGCCAGACCGTATTTCGAAGTCGGAAATTGAAAGAACGCCTCCGGTGCGACGACGCGCAGGTCGCATTGCATGGCCAGCTGCAGGCCGGCGCCGATGGCGGGGCCGTTGATGAAGCCGATCACCGGGATCGGAGCGGCGTCCATGACCTTGTGCAACTCGATGAGCCGGTCTGGATAGTCGGCGGCGAACGCGTCTCCGCTCAGGTCCGCCCCGGCGCAGAACGCGGTGCCCTGGCCGGTCAGCACGATGGCGCGCACGTCCTCCGTGATGTTCTGCACGGCCTCGCGCAGCTCCTCGACAAGCTGCGAATTCAGGGCGTTGCGGCGTTCGGGGCGCTGCAACTCAATCGTCATAACGGCTTCGGCCTGGGTGATACCGATCATGAGGGCAAGCCTATATAGCCTCGTTGAGTGAGTCGTATCACGACGGACCAACTGCTAGACGCGGTGCTGGATGCCGGCTCTTTCGTCAGCTGGGACGCCGATCCGCTGGCGATGCCGGTGAGCGAGTCCTACGCGCGGGAGCTCGCCGACGCGCGGCAAGCCACCGGCCTGGACGAGGCGGTGCAGACCGGCGAGGGGCTCATATTCGGGCGCCGGGTGGCTGTGGTGGTGTGCGAGTTCAGCTTTCTCGGCGGCTCCATCGGGGTCGCCGCGGCAGAACGGATCACTGCCGCGGTGCAGCGAGCCACCGCCGAGCGGCTGCCGTTGCTGGCCTCGCCGAGCTCCGGCGGCACCCGCATGCAGGAGGGCACGGTCGCGTTTCTGCAGATGGTGAAGATCGCCGCGGCCGTGCGCCTGCACAAACGGGCGCACCTGCCCTATCTGGTCTACTTGCGTAACCCGACCACCGGCGGGGTTTTCGCGTCATGGGGCTCGCTGGGCCATGTCACCTTCGCCGAGCCGGGCGCTCTGATCGGCTTCCTCGGCCCTCGGGTCTACGAGCTGCTCTACGGCGAACCATTCCCGGCCGGCGTCCAGACCGCGGAGAATCTGCAGCGATACGGGGTGATCGACGGCGTCGTTGCGCTCGATGATCTGCGACGGACGCTGGATCGTGCGCTGACGGTGATCGCCGACGTTCCCGAGCCGCCACCACCACCGCAGACGCCCGAACCGGTACCCGATGTTCCGGCCTGGGACTCGGTGCTGGCGTCGCGACGCCCCGATCGGCCCGGTGTCGGACATCTGCTGCGACATGGCGCCACCGACCAGGTGCTGTTGTCCGGTGCCGGTCACGGCGAGGCGGCGACAACGCTGCTGGCGCTGGCCCGGTTTACCGGCCAGCCCACGGTGGTCCTGGGCCAGCAGCGCGAGGCCGGCAGGCTCGTCGGGCCCGCTTCACTGCGCGAGGCCCGGCGCGGCATGGCGCTGGCCGCCGAGCTGCGCCTGCCGCTTGTACTGGTGATCGACACCGCCGGCCCCGCATTGTCGGCCGAAGCCGAGCAAGGTGGGCTGGCCGGCCAGATCGCCCAGTGCCTGGCCGAGCTGGTCACACTGGATACCCCGACGGTGTCGGTCCTGCTGGGCCAGGGCAGCGGCGGCCCTGCGCTGGCGATGGTACCCGCCGACCGGGTGCTGGCCGCGTTGCATGGGTGGCTGGCGCCGCTACCGCCGGAGGGGGCCAGCGCGATTGTTTTCCGCGACACCGCTCACGCCCCGGAACTCGCTGCGGCCCAAGGCATTCGTTCGGCCGACCTGTTGAAGTCCGGGATCGTCGACGCGATTGTGCCCGAGCATCCCGACGCCGCCGACGAGCCGATCGAGTTCTCCCAGCGACTGTCGCGCGCCATAGCCGCCGAGGTCCACGCCCTGCGCGTGATACCCGCCGCCGAACGCATCGCCGCCCGATTGCAGCGCTATCGCCGCATCGGCCTGCCCCGCGACATGTAAACCACGCACACGACACGCCGCAGCGCGTAACAGTGGTGTATATCTCGGCGAAATCCATCCCGCAGATCCCGCGGGACATAGGCCGTCAGGAATCCGGCGGTCCCAGGTAGCGCTGGATCGTCGGGCCGAGCCACCCGACGACTTCGTCTGGGGTCATCTCGACGACGGGCGTCAGCCGTAACACGAAGCGGCACAACGCCATACCAAGGATCTGCGTCGCGATCAGCCCCGCCCGCACACCGGCCTCGTCAGCCGGCACAAGAGAACCGACCAGCGGCTGCAGTTGGGTTCCGAAGATCTCCTGCATCCTTTGCGCGGCTTCGCCGTTGGTGGCGCTGGAGCGCAGCAGGATCACCAGCGCCTCGTCGCCCTCCCAGCGTGCAAGGAAGTGCCGGACCAGTGACCGTCCTACCTGCGTCCGATCGGTCCCAGCGAAATCGGGAAACTTCAGGTCGAACTCCGCCGCAGCGGCGAACAGCTTGTCTTTGTTGCCGTAGTACCGCATCACCATTGCGGGATCCACACCGGCGTCGGCGGCGATCGCCCGAATCGTGGCGGCCTGGAAACCGGACGCGCCGAACCGCTCGCGGGCCGCGGCCAGGATGACCGCCTTGGTCTCTTCCGACGATCTCCTCATGTCAACAACTGTAGGCCAACAACTGTTGACATTGTCGGCCAGACGCGCCAGCATTGAGTTATGCCAACAAGCGTTGACTAAGTTTCAGGAGATGAGCCAACCATGAACGACACCCACGTCCTGGTGGTAGGCGCCGGCCCGACCGGCCTCACACTGGCCGCTTCCCTGCTCGCCCGCGGAAAGCGGGCGGTGGTGGTCGACAAGTTGCCGAAAGGCGCGAATACCTCCCGCGCGGCCGCGGTCAATGCCCGCACCCTGGAGGTGCTCGAACACCTCGACGTGGCCCGCCGAATGGTCAAAGCCGGGCTCATTGCGCCGCGATTCACCATGCGGGAAGGACCACGCATCCTGATCCCCGTCGACTTCAGCGAGTTGCCGACGGAGCACCCGTACACGCTGATGCTCTCCCAGGCCGACACCGAGCGGCTGCTGCTGGAGCGACTGCACGAACTGGGCGGCGAGGTGATCCGACCTAAGACCCTGAGCCGTATTGTTCAGGACGCAGCCGGCGTCACGGCCACTTTCGACGATGGCGAAACCATCAGGGCGAGCTATGCCGTCGGAGCGGACGGCATGCACAGCACCGTTCGCGAACAAGCCGGAATCGGTTTCGCCGGAGGCGAATTCGCCGAATCCTTCGCGCTCGCCGATGTTCGGGTGTCCGGCGAGGCGCCTCGCGACCAGGTGATTCTGTTCTACGCCAAGGAAGGCCTGAACGTGCTGGCCCCGCTGCCAGACGACATCTTCCGCATCGTCGCGCCGGCGGCGGACGCACCGCAGGTGCCGTCGGCGGCATTCGTGCAATCGCTGCTGGACACCCGGGGCTTCGGGCCCGGAAGGACAGCGGTCACTGAGCTGCTTTGGGGAACACGGTTCCGGATCCACCACCGCGTCGCCGACAGCTACCGGGCCGGTCGATTGCTGCTGGCGGGCGACGCCGCCCATGTGCACAGCCCCGCCGGGGGCCAGGGCATGAACCTCGGTATCACCGACGCCGTCGCCCTGGCCGGCGCGCTCTCCGAAGTCCTGCACGGCGGCTCAGAGACGGCGCTCGACGCTTACGGCACGTCCCAGCGGCAACGCGCCGAGCAGGTGCTGAAGCTGACCGGACGGCTGACCCGGATCGCGACGTTGCCGCGCGCGTTGCGCCCGATCCGCAACTCGGCCATGCAGCTGACCGCGCGGGTTCCCGCCGTGCGACGGCAGTTGGCATTCCAGTTGAGCGGCCTGGTCTGACCTACGCACCGCGAGCAACTCACTCCCCCGCGACCCGGCGGGTCGCCTCCCACCGCCACCGGCAACAATCAGGCAAAATGGGCGCCATGGACACTGGTGCGACTTCACCTCGAGTCTTGGTCGTCGACGACGACTCCGACGTGCTTGCCTCGCTGGAACGCGGACTGCGGCTTTCCGGATTCGAGGTATCGACCGCGGTCGACGGTGCCGAGGCTTTGCGCAGCGCCACCGAGACCCGGCCGGATGCGATCGTGCTCGACATCAACATGCCCGTGCTAGACGGCGTCAGCGTCGTCACGGCACTGAGAGCCATGGACAACGACGTACCGGTCTGCGTGCTCAGTGCCCGCAGCTCGGTCGACGACCGGGTGGCGGGCCTGGAGGCCGGTGCCGATGACTACCTGGTCAAACCGTTCGTGCTGGCCGAACTGGTCGCGAGGGTCAAGGCGCTGCTGCGCCGCCGCGGCTCAACGGCGACGTCCTCCTCGGAGACCATCACGGTGGGCCCGCTGGAGGTGGATATCCCGGGTCGGCGGGCCCGGGTCAATGGTGTCGATGTCGACCTGACCAAGCGGGAATTCGACCTGCTGGCGGTCCTGGCCGAGCACAAGACCGCGGTGCTGTCCCGCGCGCAGCTGCTCGAGTTGGTGTGGGGCTATGACTTCGCCGCTGACACCAACGTCGTCGACGTGTTCATCGGCTACCTGCGCCGCAAGCTGGAGGCCAACGGCGGCCCGAGGCTGCTGCACACCGTCCGCGGGGTAGGGTTTGTGCTGCGTATGCAGTGAGGCTGCAGTGATTGGAAGCGTTTGAAGCAGCCATGAATATCCTGACGCGGATCTTCGCCCGTACGCCTTCGCTGCGGACCCGGGTGGTGATCGCGACGGTCATCGGTGCCGCGATCCCGGTACTCATCGTCGGCACCGTGGTCTGGGTGGGGATCACCAACGACCGCAAGGAGCGGCTGGACCGCCGGCTTGACGAGGCCGCCGGTTTCGCGATTCCGTTCGTGCCGCGGGGCCTCGGCGAAATTCCGCGCTCGCCGAACGACCAGGATGCCCTGATCACGGTCCGCCGCGGCAACGTGGTCAAGTCGAATTCCGACGTCACGCTGCCCAGGCTGAAGGGCGACTACGCCGACACCTACATCCGCGGGGTGCGCTACCGGGTGCGCACCGTGGAGATCCCGGGTCCGGAGCCGACGTCGCTGGCCGTGGGCGCGACGTACGACGCCACCATCGCCGAGACCAACAACCTGCATCGCCGCGTGCTGCTGATCTGTGGGTTCGCCATCGGCGCGGCGGCGGTGTTCGCTTGGCTGCTGGCCGCGTTTGCGGTACGTCCATTCAAACAGCTCGCGCAGCAGACCCGAGCGATCGAGGCCGGGGACGAGGCACCGCGGGTCGAGGTGCACGGCGCCAGCGAAGCCGTCGAGATCGCCGAGGCGATGAGAGGCATGCTGCAGCGCATCTGGGATGAGCAGAACCGGACCAAGGAGGCGCTGGCCTCGGCGCGCGACTTCGCCTCGGTGTCCTCCCATGAGCTGCGCACTCCACTGACCGCGATGCGCACCAATCTCGAGGTGCTGGCCACCTTGGATCTGCCCGACGACGAACGCAAAGAAGTGCTCAACGACGTGATCCGCACCCAGTCGCGGATAGAGGCCACCCTGACCGCCCTGGAACGGTTGGCTCAGGGCGAACTGTCGACGTCCGACGATCACGTGCCGGTCGACATCACCGACCTGCTGGACCGCGCCGCTCACGACGCGACCCGGATCTACCCCGACCTCGATGTCTCGCTGGTGCCGTCGCCGACCTGCATCATCGTCGGGTTGCCGGCCGGGTTGCGCCTTGCCGTCGACAACGCGATCGCCAACGCGGTCAAGCATGGCGGGGCCACCCGGGTCCAGCTGTCGGCGGTCAGCTCGCGCGCCGGAGTGGAAATCGCCGTGGACGACAACGGCAGCGGTGTGCCCGAAGACGAGCGCCACGTGGTGTTCGAGCGATTCTCCCGTGGGTCGACGGCCTCCCATTCGGGTTCGGGTCTGGGGCTGGCGTTGGTGGCCCAGCAAGCCCACCTGCACGGCGGCACAGCGTCGCTGGAAGACAGCCCACTGGGCGGTGCGCGACTGCTGCTGAGGCTCCCCGGCCCGAGCTAGTCGCAACCGCCTTACTTCCTTGAGCCCTCGCGCCACGGGGTGAAAGAGGCCCGCATGGCGGATTCCTCGTCCTTGAACCAGACCTGTGCGACGACCCGGTCGTATGCCGCGTCGTCGTGGGTGTAGTAGAGCCTGGTATCCGAGCGGCCCTTGACCAGCCACCCCGTCGGTCCGCTGCCTTCGGCGCCGGCACGCGCGGAGCCCGGGCCATACGGCGCGTATGGCACCCCCGGGATCGCCGTCGTCGGGGCCGCTTTCGCGACACGGATCTTGGTTGTCGGGGTCTCTTCGGCGACACGGATCTTCGTCGTCGGCCGCCCCTCCGTCACCCGGATCTTCGTGGTCGGTGGTTCCTTCGCGACGGGGATCTTCGTCGTCGGCCGCTCCTCCGTCACCCGGATCTTCGTTGTCGGTGGTTCCTTCGCAACGGGGATCTTCCGTGTCGGCGACTCGGACCCCGCACCCGACTTGCCAGTCGATGTCCGCGCCGGCACTTGATGTTTGACGGGGCGAGCCAGCAGCGCGAACGTCAGCCCCAACCCGACGAAAAAGGACAGCGCGAATAGCCACCAGTGCACGTGGTGCATCACCGCGCCCCTACCTCACGCGAGCGCGACACAGCCTTCGACACGGCGACGACCACCCAGGCAACCGCCGAGCCCGCCACGAAAGCAAGCAGGTACCACAACCACTGGATCACGAAATCCATGCTGGATTCTCCTTAGCTGACGACGATTTCGA
>DATMMZ010000315.1:0-13635 GCA_035569455.1 Mycobacterium sp.
GAACGCTCCTGCAGTTCGGAGATGTACTCGTTGTAGATGCGGAAGGCGAGCTCGCGAAGCTTCTTGTCCGGGTAATGGAAAAGCGCCAGTACCGCGTTGGGGAAGGCCAGCTCCTTGTCGACGCCGTCATCGTGCAACTCCTGGATCCGGGCCTCGATGTTGGTGCTTGCCGCACCCGGCAGATCGTCGTACTGCATCAGCACGGCACTGAAGTCGCCCGGCAGGAACGACTGCCCCTTGCGCCCCACTTGATAGGCGCCCTCCTCGTACCAGATCCGCGGCGCCTTGTCCTTCAGGTCGTCCGGGAAGCGCTCGTAAAAGATATCGTCGGCCAGGGAAATGTGGTTGTCCGCCGAAAAGACGACGGTCCCTTCCGGCAGGCCGACATCGCGGCCCGCGGCGTGTCCGCGGCGATTCTTTGGTGCGCCAAAGCCTTCGGGCGGGTAGATAGAAACGGTGCTGGTCTGAGTCATGGTTGACCCTCCATTCGGATCGACGGTTTTCAGGGTAGTTACCAGGCCCTCACCAGGTCACGGGGAGTTCGTAGACGCCGTAGGCGAGCCGGTCGTGTTTGAACGGGATGTCCGCGATCGGGACGGCAAGTGCCAGGGTCGGGACGCGACGAAACAGGGTGCGGTAGACGATCTGCAGCTCGGCGCGGGCCAGCTGCTGGCCCACGCATTGATGTCGTCCGTATCCGAATGCGACGTTGCGGTCGGCGCCCGAGCGGTGCAGGTACAGCCGATCCGGTTCGGCGAAGGCTGCTGGATCCCAGTTCGCCGGCGCCAGGTCGATGATGATGCCCTCGCCGGCGCGGATGGTCTCCCCGGCAATGTGAATGTCTTCGAGTGCGACCCGGCGCTGGCCGTTCTGGATGATGCTCAGGTAGCGCAGCAACTCCTCGACCGCGCTCGCGAGAATCTTGGGGTCTTCGGCATCGCGGATGACGGCCGCCTGATCCGGATTTTCCAGCAGCGCAAGCACACCGAGGCCGATCATGTTCGCGGTGGTCTCGTGTCCGGCGACCAGCAACCCGGTGCCTAACTGCGCAGCCTCCTTGACGCTGAGCTCACCGGCCTTGACCCGTTCGGCCAGGTCGGACACCGCGTCCTCGGCCGGGTTTTCCATTTTGAACTCGACCAACTGGCACAGGTATTTGAACAGGCTTACCGCGCCGTTGGCGGTTTCTTCCCCGGTCGCGTAGCGCGCCAGCCCGATGTTGGCGTGCTGCTGGAACATCTCGGCGTCCTCGTAGGGCACCCCCAGCAGCTGGCTGATCACCAGGGACGGGACCGGCAGCGCCAACGCGGTGACGATGTCGGCCGGCGGCGGCCCGGCCAGCATCGCGTCGATGTGCTCGTCGGTAATCCGCTGGATGGTCGGCCGCAGCCCTTCTACCCGCTTGAACGTGAACGGCTTCGACAACATCCGCCGGAATCGGGTGTGCTCTTCGCCGTCGGAGGTGAACACGGAGCGCGGCCGCTTGTGCACGGTCGACAACATGCCTGCGTTCCAGTGCGGAAAGCCGCGCTCGCGGTCGTCGACGCTGACCCGGGAGTCGGAGAAAAGCTCGCGGCATTCCTCGTAGCCCGTGATCAGCCACGGTGTGCTGCCGTCCCAGATCCGGACCCTGGACAGCGGCGCCTGCTCAGCCAGGGCCATAACGTCCGGAGGCGGAGCGAAGGGGCAGCCGGCCTGCCTGGCCATCGGGTACTCCGGGATCCTCGAGGCCGCCTCGGTGGTGGAACTCGTCAGTGTGTCCGACATCTTCTCGGGTCCCCTCATTCCTCGATGTGGATGGCCAGTGCGGGGCACGCAGCAGCTGCCCGGCGGGCGCCCTCGGCTTGCTCGGCGGGCGGGTTCGCGTTGAGCAGGACGACGACGCCGTCCTCATCGCGCTGGTCGAAGACTTCGGGCGCATTCATCACGCAGTTCCCCGACGATGCGCAGATATTTTGGTCGACAGTCACTTTCATTACGGACTCTTCACTCGTACGGGGTCACGGGCGCCAACCACAGGCCCACGATCGCATCGATGAGGCCGGATGCGGCGGCGTGCCAGGACGATTGGTGCATCGATGACCCTGAGGCCAACGCGCGTTCCCGGTCTGCGCAGGTGTGCATCAACAGGTTGCGCGCCATGATGTTGCGTTCGAAGCGCACCTCAACCGGCAGGTCAGGCAGGCATCGGTTGATGCCGTCGACGACCTGAACCAGCGATGGCGAGCTCAGTGCACCCTTGACGATGATGTTGTAGTACGCCGGATCGGTCATTGCTTGTGCGGCGAAGCGCGCGTACCAGGTGGGGTTACCAAGGGCCGCCAAGTGCTCGGTGAGCGGGCGCACCAGGCAACCCACCCAGTCCCGCATCTCAGCGGACCGGCCGAGCTCGGACACCATGTGATCGCGGAGCCGTTCGACTGGCCCCCGATGTTTCTGCTCGATGGCGCGCACCAGATCGGCCTTGGTGCCGAAGTGGTAGCCCACCGCGGCATTATTGCCCTGACCGGCGGCCTCGCTGACCTGCCTGTTGGACACCGCGAACATGCCATGCTCGGCATACAGCCGCTCCGCAGCGGCCAAGATCGCCTCCTGGGTGGAGGTGGCCCGCTCAGAGCGAACGGCCCTGCCGACTGCGGTCACTGCATTAGTCAACCGCGCGCCGGATATTAAGTCAAGCGCTTGATTTAAACCTTGTTTCGGTCGCCGGTTTCCTAGTGCCCGGTGTCGAACTCGATGGGCAGAGTGGCTGGTCCGCTCAGACCGGTCAGCGGCTTCCACGGGGCCGGACCGGTGCGCCGAGCGTTGGGCATGCGCCGTGTCATGACCGACAGGGCTTCGGCGAGCTCGAGTCTGGCGAGATTTGCGCCGAGGCAGTAGTGCATGCCCGCGCCGAAGGTCTGCATCGCCGGGGCCCCTTCCCGGGTGATGTCGAGGCGGTCGGGATCGTCGTAGACGGCGGGATCGCGGTTCGCGGCCGCGGTGTTGGCGATGACCAGCGTGCCGGCCGGGATCACGACCCCCGCTAGCTCGACGTCCTCCAGCGCCGTACGAAGGGTGGCGCCTGCGATCGGTGAATGGCGCATCGTCTCCTCGACCGCGTTCGTCGCGAGCTCGGGATGCCGGGCGAGTAGCGCCCACTGGTCGGGGTGATCACACAGCACGTGCACCGAGGCGGCCACCTGATTTCGTGTGGTGTCGGTGCCGGCCAGCAGCAGACCCGATACCAGCATCCGTAGCTCGTCGGCGCTGAGGTGATCGCCGTCGTCCTCGGCGCGAATCAGCTCGGAAACCAGGTCGTCGGTCAACGTTTGGCGCCGGTTGGCGACCATGCCGTCGATGTAGGCGTCGAGTTTCTCCCACGCCGCCAAGATGACCCGCTCGTGGGCGGCGACGTTCCAGGCGAAGACCTTGAAGATGTCGTCGGTCCAGTCTGAGAACACCTCCCAATCCTCCGACGGCGCGCCGAGCAGCGCGCAGATGATCGGGATCGGGTATTGGCGGGCGATGTCGGTGACCACCTCGCAGTGTCCAGTTCCGGTGTGGCGATCAACAAGTTGGGTGATCACGTCAACGATCGTCGTGCGCAGTCGTGCGGTGGCGCGCGGTGTGAACGCTTTGGACACCAGTCGCCGCAGCCGGTGGTGTGCCGCCCCATCGAGGCTGATCAGGTTCGTCGCGACCCGGTCCCATAACGGACCACTAGTGATGCCCTGGGAGGCCAGGAACATGCCTTGCGGCACCCGGAGTCGTGGGTCGCGCAGCACGCTTCGCACCAGTTCGTAGCTCAGCAGCTCCGGCCCGTGCGGCCCGATCGCCACCGGCGCCTGCCGTCGCGCCTCGCTGATGATCTGGTGGGCCTCATCGGGGCTCTGGCAATGCTCGTAGTCGATCTCCGGCAGGCCGGCAGCAAATACACTCGGGCAGATCGGTCGATCGATCGTGGTTGTCATGGCGTCCCTCCCGAAGGTCATTGGGTTCGCTACCAAGTCTTGGTGCCGGGGCCACGCACCACATGCGTAGACGACTACCTGTGTTTCGAAGGCCCTTGCCATCGCCCGCGAACCCGGAGATCCGGCCACGCGGGGTCGCAGACTTACGCGCTGTGAGGGGCGGTTATGCGCGTTTCCGCTGATGTATTGCCCCATGTGGTCGACCCATGCTGGTTACCATGAGCCAGATTGATCCACGTGCTGACGCGCCTACCCTAAATTGGAGCGACCTGGGCATGAGCGATTTGCCGACGGGAACGGTGACATTGCTGTTGGCCGACGTCGAGGGCTCGACTCAGCTATGGGAGTCCCGGCCGGAGGAGACGGCGGCCGCGGTCGCGCAGCTCGACCGCACGCTTGCCGAAGTCGTCTCGGCCCATGACGGGGTGCGCCCGGTTGAACAGGGCGAGGGCGACAGCTTCGTCGTCGCGTTCTCCCGCGCCAGCGACGCGGTGGCCTGTGCGCTGGCGTTGCAGCGCGCACCGCTGGCACCACTCCGGCTGCGCATCGGGTTACACACCGGCGAGGTGCGGATGCGCGACCCAAAAGATCGGACCAACTACATCGGCCCCACCATCAACCGCACCGCGCGGCTGCGCGAATTGGCGCACGGCGGTCAAACCGTGCTGTCCGGCGCAACGGAACCGTTGGTCGTCGACCAGCTCCCGGTCGGCACCTGGCTGGCCGACCTGGGCACCCACCCGCTGCGTGATCTGCCGCGGCCGGAACGCGTGGTGCAGCTGTGCCATCCCGACCTGCGCAACGAATTCCCGCCGCTGCGTGTGCCGAAGGCCCAAAAGGACAAAGCGGCCCACGGGCTTCCGGTGCAGCTGACGAATTTCGTCGGCCGCGACGCGGAGATGACGCACGTGCGGCAACTGCTGGCCGAGAACCGATTGGTGACATTCACCGGGGCGGGCGGAGTGGGCAAAACCCGTCTGGCAGTGCAGATTTCAGCCGGACTGGCCGGCGAATTCAGCGACGGAGTCTGGTGGCTCGATCTGGCGCCGATCGCCGATGCCGACGCGGTGCCGATCACGATGATGCGCGCGCTGGACCTGCCCACCCAGCCGGGGCGATCAACGATGGACACATTGCTATCGTTCGTCGCCGACCGTCAGCTGCTCGTCGTGCTCGACAACTGTGAGCATCTTCTCGACGCGACCGCGGCGCTGGTGGTTGCCCTACTGGGCGCCTCCCGAAGGCTGACGCTGCTGGCCACGAGTCGCGAGCCCATCGGGGTGCCCGGCGAGGTGACCTGGCGCGTGCCGTCGCTGTCGCTCGCCGACGAGGCCATCGAACTGTTCACCGACCGGGCTCGCCGGGTAGTGCCCGATTTCCGGATCAACGACAAGACGGTCGCCGCGGTGGCCGAGATCTGTCGTCGTCTGGACGGAATGCCGTTGGCGATTGAGTTGGCGGCGGCGCGGGCACGCGCACTGTCGCTGACCGAGATCGTCGACGGACTGCACGACCGCTTTCGATTGCTGACCGGCGGAGCGCGCACCGCCGTGCGCCGCCAGCAGACGTTGTACGCATCGGTGGACTGGTCGCATGCGTTGTTGAGCGACCCCGAACGCGTCCTATTCCGCCGGCTCGCGGTATTCCTGGGCGGTTTCGATCTCGACGCCGCCCAGGCCGCGGGTGGCAGTGGGGACGTGCAGCGTTTCCAGGTGCTGGATCAGCTCACCCTGCTCGTGGACAAGTCTCTTGTTGTGGCCGAAAACACAAGTGACCGAACGCGATACCGATTACAGGAGACAGTCCGCCAATACGCACTGCAAAAGCTGGCCGAGTCCGGCGAAGCCAACGAGGTGCGGCAGCGTCACCGCGACCACTACGCAGCGATGGTGTCCGTGCTCGACGCGCCCGCGGGCGCCGACCATGAGATTCGGGTCGAGCAAGCCGCGACCGAGATCGACAACCTGCGCGCCGCGTTCATCTGGAGCCGCGACAACTCGGATACCGAAACAGCACTGGCGCTGGCGGCGTCGCTGCAGCCGGTCTGGCTCACCCGGGGCCGCATCCAGGAAGGGCTGGCCTGGTTGGCCGCCGTCCTGGCAGACGCACAGCGCGACGGGATTGCACCCGCGGTACGCGTGCGCGCCGAGGCCGACAAGACCATCCTCGAGACATGGATAAGCGCCACCGCCAGCATGGAGCAGGCCGAGCAAGCGTTAACGATCGCACGCGATCTCGACGACCCGGCCCTACTGGTGCGGGCGTTGACCGCATGCGCCCATGTCTCGACGTACAACGCCGACATCGCCCAGCCGTACTGCACCGAGGCGATTGGCCTGGCCCGCGCAATGAACGATCGATGGAGGTTGAGCCAGCTCCTGGGGTGGCAGGCATATGCGGCGATCGTCGCCGGCGATCCGATGCAAGCGCGAGCGGCCGCCGAAGAAGGTCGCGATTTCGCGGACGAGATCGGTGACGCGTTTATCTCGCGTGAATGCCGCTTCTGGCTTGGCTGGGCGCAACTCTGGCAGGGTGATGTTGCCCAAGCCGTCGCGCAATTCGCGGGAGTTGTTGCCGATGCCGAGGTAGCGAAGGATTCGATTTCGAAAGTGATCGCCCTGGCGGGCTGGTCCTGGTCTCTCGCCTATCAGGGCGATCCCGGCGCCGCTCGAATCGCCGATGCGGCCGCCGAGGCGGCCGCGGACCTTGGCGGGCTGTATCAGGGCATTGGCTATGCGGCGCGGGCGATCGCCGCCATGGCGGCGGGCGAACTCGATGTGGCGCGGGACGCCAGCGCGGCGGCAGTCCGGCTTGTCGAGCCACAGATCGCGACGGCGAACTTCGCTCGACTGGCGGAACCCGCACTGGCGCGCGAAGACCCGGCGACCGCCCGGCTCCGAACGGATGAAATGGTTTCGGGAACGGCGGCGAGGCCGTATCACGCCATGGAAGCCCTTACGATGCGCGCCCGCGTGACGCTCGCAAGGGGTGAACCCGATAAGGCCGAACGCGATGCGTATGACGCGCTGGAACGCGGCGCCAGCGTCAGGGCAAACGTGGGCATCCCCGACATCCTCGAGCTCCTCGCGGGGCTGGCGGCCGATGCCGATAGCCACCGCGAAGCGACTCGGCTGTTCGGCGCGGCACAGGCAATGCGAGAACGAATGGGGTTGGTGCGGTTCAAGATCTATGACTCCGAGTATGAAGCCTCGGTGGAGGATCTGCGTAACGCAATGGACGACAACGACTTTGAAGCCGCATGGACAGAGGGTGCCGCTCTGCGGACCGACGAGGCGATCGCCTACGCGCGGCGCGGCCGCGGCGAGCGCAAGCGGCCCGCGACCGGCTGGGCGTCGCTCACGCCCGCCGAGCTCGACGTGGTGGGTCTGGTCAGCGAAGGGCTCGCCAATAGTGACATCGCCACAAGGCTTTTCATCTCACCGCGCACCGTGCAGTCCCATCTCACCCATGTCTATAGCAAGCTGGATATCACGTCCCGGCTGCAACTCGCCCAAGAGGCAGCCCGCCGCGTTTAGCGCGACGAGGATTGGAAACGTACCGTCATCGGGCCGAGGATGCGCTGATAGCCCGTCGGTGAGACGCGAACGAGCAGGTCGAAGGCTCTGGCGTCCAGGCCCACCAGCACTCGGGCCTTCTTGCGGTGGACCGCCTTCAAGATGGTCCGTGCCGCGCGACGGGCGCTGGTAATGGCGACCCTATTGAAGACTTTGATCCCGGCTTCTTTGTCAATGCCTTCCGCAGCTCCGGCGTTGCGAGCGATCGCCGTCTTCACGTATCCGGGGTGCACCACCGTGACCGCGACGGGGTGGCCCGCCAAAGCCATCTCTTGGCGCAGCGCCTCGGTGAAACCGCGCACCGCGAATTTGGCCGAGTTATAGGCGGCCTGACCCGGTACGCCGAACAAACCGAACATGCTCGACATGTTGATGACATGGCCATCACCGGACGCGATGAGATGCGGCAAGAACGCCTTTGTCCCGTTGACCACGCCCCAGTAGTCGACATCCATCACCCGCTCGATGTCCTTGAACTGGCTGACCTCGATATCACCAACAAAGGCAATCCCGGCAATGTTGTAAATCTGGTTGACCCTCCCAAAGTGCTCTTTGACGGTGTCGGCGTAGGCGAGGAACTCCGCGCGCTCGGTAACGTCGATCCGGTCCGCCCGCACCTCCGCGCCGATCTTGTGTAGGAACCTCTCCGTTTGAGCGAGGCCTTGCACGTCGACGTCGCTGATCGCCAGCCGCGCGCCTGATCGAGCCAGTTCTACCGCCAGAGCCCGCCCGATACCCGAACCGGCGCCGGTTACCGCGGCTACCTTGTCGGCAAATCCTTCCATGGCTCCATCTTCGCCGAACGTGAACGCAGTGCGAAAAAATCGCAAAAATTTCTCAGCGGCTTCACGTTCGGCACAAGTGATAGGCCCTATCCCTCACGCGTCGTGGACCGGATCACCTTTCCCGCGACGGCACCCCCATCCACCGGCAGCACGGTTCCCGTGACATAGCGCGACCGATCGCTGGCAAAATACAACGCCGCCTCGGCGATGTCCCCGGGTGTGCCCTCGCGCTTCAGCGGCCGGTCGGCACGCATCGTCTCGCGAATCGCCGCCTCGTACCGTATGTTGCCCGGCGCGATGGCGTTCACCCGAATCTCGCAGTACGCCAACTCGATTGCGGCGGACTTGGTGAACTGGATGACCGCTGCTTTCGAGGCCCGATATATCATCACGCCGCCGCCCGCCTGGATCCCGCCGATCGAGGTCAGGTTGATGATTGATCCCCCGCCCCTGGTGGCCATGTGCCGAGCGGCATCTCGGGTGCCCACCATCACACCCAGGACGTTGACCGCCATGACGCGGTGGAAATCGTCCAGATCGTCGTCGAGGAATCGGCGGTGCATGGTTCCGGAGACACCGGCATTGTTGACCATGACGTGCAGACCGGCGAATTTCTCGACGGCAGTGGCTACCAGCGCCCCGACTTGTTCGGGATCGGAGACGTCCGTCCGCTGGAAGAGGGCATCCGCGCCCAGCGTTGCGGCCAGAGCCTCACCGCTGTCCTTTTCGACGTCGGCGATGACCACCCGCGCGCCCTCGGCGACAAACCGCTCCGCTATGCCGCGACCGATGCCGGAGGCGCCGCCGGTGACGATCGCCACCTTGCCGGCCAATTCGTTGACCACACGACGAGTTAATCGGCGTGGGCGGTGTTAAGTCAAGCAGTTGATTTAAGGAACGAGTTTCATATGACTACGGACCCCAAGCGTTCGAGGAGCGAGCGTGAGCGCGAGACTTAGGTCGCAAGTTCATCACGGAACCCGGAAAGGTCGGCCAGGTAATGAAGATCGTAGTCATCGGCGGCAGTGGACTCATCGGCTCGCAGGTCATCGCGCAGCTCACCGAGCTGGGTCACGAGGCAGTGTCGGCCTCGCCGCGCTCGGGTGTCAACGCTCTCACCGGCGAAGGTCTCCCCGAAGCCCTTGCTGGTGCGCACACGGTGGTGGACGTGTCCAACTCGCCGTCGTGGGCCGACGACGACGTGCTCGACTTTTTCACCACCTCCACCCGCAACCTCCTGGCGGCGGAGCGGGACGCCCGCGTCGAGCATCACGTTGCGCTCTCGATAGTGGGTTGCGATCGCGCACCGGACAGTGGCTACATGCGGGCAAAAATCGCCCAGGAGAGGCTGATCGAGGACTCGGGAGCCCCGTATTCAATCGTGCGGGCGACTCAGTTCTTCGAGTTCGTCACCGGCATTGCCGACTCGGCAACCGAGGGAAACACGGTTCGCCTGCCACATGCGGCGTTCCAGCCCATCGCGGCCGAGGACGTCGCCACCGGCGTCACCCGCGCGACGGTCAACGATCCGGTCAACGGGATCATCAACATCGCCGGCCCCGAAAAGTCCGGCATGGACGACTTCGCCCGGACCGCTCTTGCCGCGCACGACGATCCTCGCCAGGTGGTGGCCGACCCTAACGCCCGCTACTTCGGCACGCTCCTCGACGACCACAGCATCGTTCCGGTGGACGGCGAGGACCCCACCATCTTCCCCACCACCTTCAGCGACTGGCTCGCCTCGCACGTGTCCAGCGGTCAGGGTTAGGAGGCGTTGATCATGCCCCGCCGTCTGAGATCAGGCGATTGATCGAAGGGAACCGAAGGCGGCCTCGCGCTCAACCGCGGAACCACGTCAGTCTTCGTCGGTAAGCGTTGTGATGATCGCCCAGTAGGAGATGGCGGTGGAGTACAGCTCGTCCGCTAACCTGTCCCAGGCATCCGCGGCGTCCAGCATCGAACCTGCGCGAGGACCCGAATACATTCGGGCAGAGTTGATTTCGGGCGGCAACGCACCGAAGCCCATCTCGTACTGCCTCCGGGTCGACTGACCGGTGCGAGGGCGGGCTTGCGCGCCAGCTCCAATTACGTTGCCGGCCTTGATGACTACATTCAACCTCCGTTGTCTCTATCTGCATTGGGGTCACGCCGAAGTTGCTATCAGGTGGTTATCGCACGTTATTGGACATGCTCACATTTGTGATCGGCCGACGACCTTGCCCGAGGTCCACGGGCCAGGCAGAACCGTGTCAAGAGGGCTTGACCGATGGGAAGGGAAACCAGTGCCGTAGGTACGCACGGCCGCCGCTGCATGCGCCCGGAACTGAAGGAACCCGCATCAAGCGCCGGCAAACACCCACGTCAGAGCGGAAGACGCGGCCCCTCGGGCCGACACCGGACCCTCGCTCGCGAATCGAGGCCGCGACTCGGACATGTTCCGGTTGCGATATGTGGTATTCGCGAGCAGGGTTAAGGCGCTGGGGACGATCAGATACCAGACAAGGAGATGTCAATGCGCATGCTGCCCACGACCGAAGTCTCCTTCGACAGTGCGTGGCTCACCAGGCGCGGCTTCATAGCCGCCGGAATCGCCGGCGGATTCGCATTGGCTGCTTGCAGTCAATCCAATGGCCAGGCATCGAGTAGCGCCAAAATGGCCGCCGCCATTGCCGCGGCCGAGGCGGCGCGGCCACATAGTCGACACACCGTGACCGCCAGCTTGACTGCCCAGCAGACCGACATCGACCTGGGCGGGATCACCGCCCGTACGCTGGCCTACGGCAACACCATCCCGGGTCCGCTGATCCGGGCCAACATCGGCGACGAGCTTGCGATCACGGTCACAAACCGACTCGAGCAGCCGACCTCGGTCCACTGGCACGGCATCGCACTGCGCAACGACATGGACGGCGTCGAGCCCGCCACCCCGAACATCCCGGCCGGACAAGACTTTACCTATCGGTTCTCCGTTCCGAATGCGGGTACCTATTGGGCCCATCCGCACGTCGGCCTCGAAGAGGACATGGGGCTTTATCTGCCGGTCATCGTCGACGATCCGACCGGGCCGGGTAGCTACGACGCCGAATGGATTGTCGTCATGGATGATTGGACCGACGGCGTCGGCAAAAGCCCGCAACAACTTTACGATGCCCTGACCTCTCAGAACAAGCCCACCAAGCAGAACATGCCGGCGGCGCCGCCGACAACCACGACTACCCCGACCACCTCGCCAACCAAGCCGACGACGAGCAACAAGACAACGACGACCACCCCTACCGGGACGACCTCGACGAGCGGGGCGACGGGAATGCCCGGGATGCCTGGTATGCCCGGTCAAGTCGGCAACAGCGACCTGCTCGGTGGCGACGCCGGAGACATTGCCTACCCCTACTATCTGATCAACGGCCGAGTCCCCGCGGCCGCGACTACATTCAGCGCGAAGCCTGGCCAACGGATCCGGATCCGCTTCATCAACAGCGGCTCCGACACCGCGTTTCGCGTTGCGCTGGGCGGGCATTCGATGACGGTCACCCACACCGATGGTTACCCAGTGGTGCCCACCCAGGTCGACGCCCTGCTGATCGGCATGGCCGAACGCTACGACGTCATCGTGACCGCCGCCGACGGCGTCTTCCCGCTGGTCGCCTCCGCGGAAGGAAAGAATGCCGTCGCACGTGCGCTGCTCGTCACCGGGTCGGGTAGCCAGCCCGATCCGCAATTTCGGCCACCGGAACTCACCAAGCGGGTGGGTACTCTCGAAATATTCACCGCCACAACGTCGGTCAACCTGGGTGCAGCGGAGCCCAACCTGCACCTCCCAGTCGTCTTGGGCGGCGACATGGCCAAATACGTCTGGACGATCAATGGCGAGGTCTACAGCAGGACCGATCCGCTACACGTGCGGCAGGGCCAACGCCCGACCATGACCTTCGACAACCCGACGATGATGTACCACCCAATGCACCTGCACGGCCATACTTTCCAGGTGCTCAAGGCCGATGGCACTCCCGGCGCCCGGAAGGACACCGTGATCGTGCTGCCCAAGCAGAAGATCAACGCCGTCCTGGTCGCCGACAACCCGGGCTTGTGGATGTTGCACTGCCACAACACCTATCATGCATACGCCGGGATGCAGACCCGCCTGGACTATGTCTTCTGACCGTCAGCGATTGTCTCGAGAAAGTCCAGCAGCAATTCGTTGACCGCCGACGACTGCTCGATCTGCGGGCAGTGGCCGGCCTTGTCGACCACCGCCCAACGTCCGTTTCGGATCTGCTTGGCGATCTCGGCGGCCCAGCCCGAGGGAAGGAGCTTGTCGTCTCCCCCTTCGACAATAAGTGTCGGGACGTCGATGCGCTCGTATGCTCGCGCGCTTGACGGAGTCGCGGGCCGTGACAAACCAGGGCGGCGAAAGCGAGCCGCGGCCACCGCTTCCCATGCCCCGGGCGCGGTGCTCGACTCGTAGCGCCGGTGCACATAGTCGTCGTCGGCCGGATACCTGGCGTCGTGGAACAGCGCCTCGACGATGCGCCGCATCGCCGGCGGCGTCGCGTCATACTCCTGCAAGGCCTCAAAGTGCTTGTTTTGCTGGATCTCTCCGCCCCCGCAGATGATCACCAAGCTGCGGGCCGGCAGCAGCGGCGCATCCGATGTGGCGTCGGTAAGCAGGTTGATCGCGCCCATCGAGTTGCCGACGAAGTGCGCCGACTCAATGCCGAGCGCCGCACAGAAGCGCGCCACATGCCGAATCCGCATGCCACGACCGTCGACGAAGTCGATTACCTTCGCCGACCGCCCGAACCCCAGCATGTCGGGCGCCAGCACCCGATAGTGGGCGGCGAGGGCGGCAATGTTGCGTTCCCAACCGAATTCGGCGCTGGCACCGAACTCGCCGCCGTGCAGCAACACGATCGGGTCGCCATCGCCGGCCTCCAGGTAGCTGGTGGCCAGTCCGTCGACCACCGTCGTCTTGCGATGAAAATCCATCACTTGATCGCAATCGGGTTCACCGGGGAGCCCACGGCACCAACGAATCTCAGCGGCGGCGCGACAAGCTGAAACTCGTACACGCCGTCAGCGGCACAATCTTCCGACAGCGCGGTGAGGTCCCAGTACTCGCCGAGCATCAGTCCCATGTCACGCAGGGTCAGCAGGTGGAACGGCAAGAAAACGCCCTCGACTCCGGATACCGGGTCTTCGACCTGAAGGTTGTCGGCGGCGACGGCGGCGATCTCGTGATCGTGCAGCCACTGGGCGCACCGCCAGTCCAGCCCGGAGTACGGTTCCGTCTTGTTGCCGGTCATGAGAAACCTTTTCCACCAG
>DATMMZ010000316.1:0-2136 GCA_035569455.1 Mycobacterium sp.
GCCCAGGTACTGGACCAGGTTGAAGACGAAGCTGTCATAGTTGTCGACGACCAGAATCCGCATCACGTCAGGTTAACGGCTGGGGACTATGGGCCGGTTCAACCGGCCGGGGGATACGCCTCGGTTCAATCGCAAGCGCTCGTCGCTCCCCCGCCGGCTGTGCGTAGTGCATCCCGACCGGCTCGGTGTAGCCGACCACGTCCACCTCGGACCGAGCTTGCTCGGTGTAGCCGAGCCCGAACCGCACGACGTACTGCTTGTACAGGGTGACAAGCGGCGCGGCGGCCAGTGCGGCCTGCATCCTGGGAACGTCGCCGATCGCGGTGACCGTGTAGGGCGGGCTGTAGGTTCTGCCGTTCAGCAGCAGGGTGTTTCCGACGCATCGTGCTGCCGAGGTGGCGATCAGCCGCTGATCCTGCATCTGGATCGCCTCCGCGCCGCCGCTGACCAACGCGTTCAGCACGGCCTGGATGTCCTGCTGGTGCACGACGAGGTCGTCGGGCGAGGCGTCGCGCGGGAATCGGCCGTTGGCGTCGCGTTGAGCGTCGGTGAGCGTCACCACGAGCCCCGGCCCGCGCATCGGAACCAGGCCGGCGTCAACGGCCAGCGGGGCGGCCCTGGCAAGGAGTGTGGCCACCTTTGAGTCATTCGCGGCCGGTCCGGCGCGGGCGGCGTCGACTTGCGCGACCAGGTCGTCGCGCTGGCCGCTGAGCCGGTCGACGGACTGTTGTGCCTCGCGGACGAGATCCACCAGCCGCGGCGAGTCGCTGCGGCGAATGTCTGTCCCCCCTGACACGCCATAGGTGGTGGCGAGCAGAACGCCCGCCAGCCCGCATACCACCGGTACGCCGACGCGCCAGGCCATGCCCCGGGTGGTCACGTGTGCATCCTCTCTCATCGTCGGTTGATCCGGTGCAATCAGACGGTTGGGATAATCTCATTGCACCAGCAGCGGGAGAGGAGCCCATGCCGAAGTCCAAGGTCCGCAAAAAGAACGACTTCACCGTCCGGCCGGTGAGTCGCACGCCGGTCAAGGTGAAGTCGGGGCCGTCGAGCGTGTGGTTCGTGGCGCTCTTCATCGGCCTCATGCTGATCGGGCTGGTGTGGCTGTTGGTGTTCCAGCTCGGGGCCACCGGATACGACGTGCCGAGAGCACTGACGTGGATGGCCAACCTTGGACCATGGAACTACGCGATCGCGTTTGCTTTCATGATCACCGGCTTGTTGCTCACGATGCGGTGGCGCTGAGGCGCGCGGGGTGCGCGCGCGCCACGCAATGTTTCCGGGATGTTTCCGCGTTCGAAACGTTGCCGTCACCCAATCACACCGTTGTGATTCATCAACATTGTTGATAGCACCTGTGGATAAGTTCATTAGCTGTGGTAACGGCATGTGGATAAGCCATGCAGCAAACTGAGTGGGGCCCGAACCCGGTGGCCATATTCGCGTGCGGGATCTTCGGCATTGTGATGTGCGTCGCAGCTGTGACGCTGGTCACAGATGCTCCGGGGCGGCTTCTGGTAGGGATTGCCGCAGTGGGGCTGCTCGTCTTTGCGGGCTTCTCGTTTCGCGCCCGCCCCAAGCTGGCAATCACAAACGACGGCCTGGTCATCCGCGGATGGTGGCGCACGAGAGTTCTGCCGAAGTCGGCGATCGAGCTCATCCGGATCACCGAATTCCGTCGGCTCGCGCGCAAAGTGCGGTTGCTCGAGGTAGACGACGTCGACGGTCGGCTGACCGTGTTCAGCCGGTGGGATCTCGGTACCGACCCGATCGACGTGCTCGACGTGCTCACCGCGGCGGGGTACGCCGGGCGCTGATAAGGAGACCGCGCTACTGCGACACGGTGATCGAGTCGATCACCACCGGGTCGGTCGGCCGGTCGCGGCCGTCGGTCGAGGTGGTGGCGATCGCGTCCACCACTCGCTGCGATTCCGGATCGGTGACCTCGCCGAAGATCGTGTGCTTGCGGTTCAGGTGCGGGGTCTTGCCGATCGTGATGAAGAACTGCGAGCCGTTGGTGCCCGGCCCGGCGTTGGCCATCGCCAGCAGGTACGGCTTGTCGAACTGCAACTCGGGATGGAATTCGTCGCCGAACGTGTAGCCCGGCCCGCCGCGGCCGGTGCCGGTCGGGTC